>NZ_JBWKXQ010000006.1:0-186742 GCF_059423125.1 Variovorax sp. GW531-E2
CCCCGAGCCCTCCCCTTCCTCCTTCCAGCGCATCGCCCGCATCGCGCTGGGCGACGTGATCCACCGCAGCGCGCGGCGCTTCGGTGCGCGCACCGCGCTCATCGAGGGCGAGCACCGCATGAGCTACCGCGAGCTCGACGCCGCATCGAACCGCTTCGCGCACCACCTGCTGGGCCTGGGCCTCACAAGCGGCGAGCGCGTGGGCATGCTGTGCAACAACTCGATCGAGATGGTGGTCGCGCTGCTCGGCATCCAGAAGGCCGGCCTCGTGTGGGTGCCGATCAACACGGCGCTCGCGGTCGATGCCATCGGCTACATCCTTGAACACGCCGAAGCGCGGCACCTGGTGATCGACACCGCGCTGCACGCGCGCCCCGAGCTGCGCCAGCTGCTGGAAACGGCGGGTGTCTCGCCGCTGCTGTGCGTGCTCGACGGCGACACGCCGCCGCCCGGCGTGCCCACCGTGGCGCAGGCCATCGCACAGGGCCCCGCCACGCTGCCCGACGTGGCCATCGACAGCGACCAGCTCGCGCTCATCATGTACACCAGCGGCACCACCGGCCGCCAGAAGGGCGTGATGCATTCGCACGCCTCGGTGCACTCGGTGCTCCAGAGCAACATGCTCGAATGGGGCGGCGGCCCCGCGCACCACGACGTGTGGAGCAACGTGCTGCCGCTGTTTCACTGCGGGCAGCACACGGTGCTGATGTCGGCGCTCGCGGTGGGCGGCACGAACGTCATCCTGCGCGGCTTCGACCCCGGCGCGATGCTCGCCGCCATCGAGCGCCACAGGATCACCGTGACGGTCGGACTGCCCATGATGTACGGCGCGCTGCTGGCCCACCCGCAGCGCGAGTCGCGCGACCTGTCGAGCCTGCGGCTGTGCGTGTATGCGATGGCGCCGATGTCGCGCACGCTGCTGCTGCGCCTGCTCGACGCGCTGTGCCCGAACTTCGCGTTGGCCTCGGGGCAGACCGAGATGTACCCCGGCGCCACCATCTTCGAGACGCACCAGCAGCGTGAGCGCTTCGGCTCGTACTGGGGCGTGGGCACGCTGGTGAACGAGGTCGCGGTGATGGGCGACGAGGGCGAGCTGCTCGCGCCGAACCAGGTCGGCGAGATCGTCTTTCGCGGACCGAACGTGATGCTCGGCTACTACAAAGACCCGCAGGCCACGGCGCATGCGCAGCGCTTCGGCTGGCACCACTCGGGCGACCTGGGCAAGCTGGACGACGACGGGCAGCTGATCTTTCTCGACCGGCTCAAGGACATGGTCAAGTCGGGCGGCGAGAACGTGCCCTCGCTCAAGGTCGAGGAGGTGCTGCTGCGCCACCCGGGCGTGCTCAACGCGGCGGTGGTCGGCCTGCCGCACGAGCGCTGGGGCGAGGCCATCACGGCCTTCGTCACACGCCGGCCCGATGCGCCGGCAGAGTTCTCGGAGGCCACGCTCACGGCGCACTGCAAGGAGCACCTGGGCGGCTTCGAGGTGCCCAAGGACATCGTCTTCGTGCCCGCGCTGCCGATGACCTCGACGGGCAAGATCCAGAAGTTCGAGCTGCGCCAGGCGCACCAGGGGCACTACCAGCGCGACTGAATCAGGATGACGACAGCTTCTGCAGCAGCGACGCCCGCACTTCCTTCTTGAGCACCTTGCCGACCTTGGAGCGCGGCAGGTCGGCCCACACCTCGACCTGCTTGGGCGCCTTCACGCTGCCGATGCGCGACTTGACGAAAGCCTTGATCGCCTCGGCATCGACGCTGCGGCCCGCGTGCAGCTGCAGCACGGCCACCACGCGCTCACCCCACTTCTCGTCGGGCAGGCCGACGACTGCGCTGTCCTGCACATCGGGGTGCTGCATCAGCACCTGCTCCACCTCGGCCGAGTAGACGTTGAAGCCGCCCGAGATGATCATGTCCTTGGCGCGGTCGACGATGAACAGGAAGCCATCTGCACCGAGGTAGCCGATGTCGCCCGTGTGGTGCCAGCCGTGGCGCGAGGCCTCCTGCGTGGCCTTCGGGTCCTTGTAGTAGCCGCGCATCACGAGCGAGCCGCGCACCACGATCTCGCCGCTCTCGCCCGTGGGCAGCAAGGCGCCCTCGCCGTTCATGATGCCGACCTGCACCAGCGGCCCGGGCCGCCCCGCCGAGGCCAGGCGCTGGCGGGCCACCGAACCGTCGGCGTTGAAGTGATCGCGCGGCGGCATCATCGAGACCATCATCGGCGCCTCGGTCTGGCCGAAGAGTTGGGCCATGACGGGGCCGATCTTGTCGAGCGCCTCTTCGAGCCGCGCGGCCGACATGGGCGCGGCGCCGTACCAGAAGCATTGCAGCGAGTCGCGCTTCGTCTGCGCCAGCTCCGGGTGCTGCAGCAGCATGTAGATCAGCGTCGGCGGCAGGAAGGTGTGGGTGACGCGCCGGCGCTCGATGAGCGAAAGGAACTCGCTCAGGTCGGGCTTGGGCATGATGACCACGCGCCCGCCCAGCGCCATCACCGGCAGGCACAGCACACCGGCCGCATGCGTGAGCGGCGCGAGCGCCAGGTACACGGGCCGGCCCTCGAACGGGTAGCCCATGAGGGTCAGCGCCGACATGGCCTCCAGGTTGCCACCCGAGAGCATCACGCCCTTGGGCTGGCCGGTGGTGCCGCCGGTGCCGGCGATCATGGCCACGTCGTCGGGCGGTGCGATGTCGATCGGCGCATCGTCCAGCCCGTCGAGCCATTCGTCCATGGCGGGCGCGAAGGCCTGCCGCTGGTCGAGGCACACCAGCGCCTTCAGCTTCGGCAGCTGCGCGCGCATCTGCTCGACCATGGGCGCGTAGTTGCTGTGGAACACGAGGCAGGCGCAATCGAAGGCATCGAGCACGAAGGCGTTCTCGCTGGCTTCGTTGCGCGGGTTGATCGGGCACCACACGCCACCGGCGCGCGAGATGCCGAACACCGTGGCGAAGGCCAGGGCGTCGTTGCTCGAGAGCACCGCCACCTTGTCCCCGGGCTGGATGCCCGCGCGCTGCAGGCCGCGTGCCACGCGCCAGCTGATGCGTTGCACCTGGCCGTAGCTCAGGTCGGCGTCGCCCATGGTGAGGCACGGCGAATCGGCGCCCTGCTGGGCGCCTTTGTCGAGGTAGTCGACGAGGCGCATGCGCGTCAGCCCATCCGCGTGAGCACGGGTTCCTGCACCAGCCCGAAGCTGCGCAGCGCCCCCAGCAGCTCGCGGTGTCCGAAGGCTTGGCAACCCGAGGCGAAACCGGCGCGGCGCGGTGCCTGCTGCAGCAGCGAGGCCGCTGCGTAGGCCTGCAGCAGGCCGGTCTGCTTGTAGTTGCAGTTGCCGAAGATCACGCAGTGCGCGCGGCCCAGCGGACCGGAGGCATGCACCGAGTCGACCGACTTGTTGATGCGCGGGTTCTCGCGTGGCGGCATGGTGTTCATCACGCCCGCGGCCGTCTGGGCCAGCGCGGCATAGCGGTCTTCGTCGTTCATGCCTTCGGTGGCCTTGAGCGCGGCGGCCACGATCTGCGGCACGCCCAGCATCAGCGGCTTGTTGAAGACGCCGCCGAGCACCTTCACGTTGGCCACGCGCGGATCGCGCTTGAACCACACCGGGTGCGAGGTGCCGCCCCAGGGCAATGCCAGCGCGGCTTCATGCTGGCCGGGAATCGACAGGTGGTACAGGCCCGCGTCGGGCTGCCACTCGACGTACTGGTTCTGCTCCAGGTAGAAGGCCTTGGACGTGGCCGCGTTCACCAGGATGGTCTGCGTCGACGCGATGGTCGGGCTGCCGCCCCAGAACACGGCGATGTCGAGCGTGTCCAGGCCGGGCGTCTCCAGGCACAGCTGCGCCGCAATTTCGCCGGTGGTGTACATCTGCGCCAGGCCGGGCGAAAGCAGCAGGCCGGCCGCCGCGAACTTGGCGCCGTATTTCTGGTCGAGCGTGATGAGCCAGTCTTGCTCACCGGTGGTGTCGGTGTAGTGGCAGCCGGCGGCCAGGCAGGCATCGACCACCTCGGGGCCGAACTTGGCGAACGGCCCCACCGTGTTGAGCACCACCGAGGCGCCGGTGAAGAGCTCGGTGAGCGCTTCAACCGTGTGCGCGACCTCGACCACTTCGTAGTCCGCGGTCTCGATGCCGGGCACGTTCGACTTCATCGCCGCTTCGAGCTTCTCCGCGCTGCGGCCCGCGGCGATGAAGGGGATGTGGTACTCGCGCAGGTACTCGCAGACCAGGCGCCCGGTGTAGCCGGAGGCGCCGTAGACGATGACGGGTTTCTTCTTGCTGCTGCTCATTTTTTCTCTCCTGGTTGATCGCTCACATGCCCATGCCGCCGTCCACCGCGAGGCCCGCGCCGGTGATGAACCGGGCGGCATCGGAGCAGAGGAAGACCACCACGTCGGCCATGTCGCCGATCTCGCCGAGGCGGCCCAGCGGCGTCTGGCCGATGACGTCGCCCACGGCGGCCTCGACGCTGGGCGCGAGCCCCGCGGCCACGATGTCGTTGGCGAGCTTCATGCCCATGTCGGTGGGCACGAGGCCGGGGTAGATGCAGTTGACGCGCACGCCGTAGCCCAGCTTGCCGGACTCCATGGCCGCCACGCGCGTGGCGCGGTCGACCGCCGACTTGGTCGCCGAGTAGCCGGCAATGGCGGGAAAGGCGATGGTGGCCGCGACCGAGGCGATGTTGACCACCGCCCCGCCGCCGCCCGCGCTGCCGCCGGGGCGCATGGCGCGAAAGGCGTGCTTCATGCCCAGCAGCGTGCCGGCCACGTTCACGTCGAGCATGCGGCGCAGGTCGTCGCCGTCGACGTCGACCACCAGCGAGGTGATCTCGATGCCGGCGTTGTTGACCAGGATGTCGAAGCCGCCGAGGGCCTTCACCGTGGCTTCGGTGGCAGCCGCCCAATCGCCGTCCTTCGTGACGTCGAGCGGGACGAAGCCCACCTTCGCTCCCTCTGCGGAAAGCCGCTGCGCGGTCTCCTTGCCCAGGTCGGCGAGCACGTCGCCGATCATCACCGACGCACCCGCCTGCGCCAACGCCTGGGCGATGCCCGCGCCGATGCCGCGCGCACCCCCTGTCACCAGGGCCTTGCGCCCCGTCAAGTCGAACTTGGCCATCACTTGTCTCCTGTGGATATGTGTATGAGATGGAGCGGTCATGCTAGGAATCGACTTGACGAGTGTCAAGAATTTTTTTGACGACTGCCCAAATTTCGTAAAATGCCTCTGGAATGCACGTACGAGGGATTTCCCACGCCGCGTGCTATGGTTTGCAATCACCAGGAAACACAGCGGCCGGCACTCTGCGGCCTGGCTAGAAATGACCACTCATTCACGGGTAAAGAAGCACGCCGGGCGGGTGCAGAAGGCACCGGCCGACAAGTTCGAGCAGCGCCGCGCCGAGCTCGGCGAAGCCGCCCTCACCACGCTGGCCACGCTCGGCTACGCGCGCACCAGCCTGCGCGAAATTGCGCAGAACTCCGAGTTCTCGCATGGCGTGCTGCACTACTACTTCAGCGACAAGGTCGACCTCATCGTCTGCAGCGTCAAGCAGTACAAGGCGCGCTGCGTCACGCGCTACGACCACGCGGTCGACACCGCCACGACGTATGACGAGCTCATGGAAGGCTTCCTGCAGAGCCTGGGCGACACGCTGCTGGGCGAAGGCCACGTGCACCGGCTCTGGTACGACCTGCGTTCGCAGGCGCTGTTCGAAGCGGCCTTCCACGACGACGTGGTGCAGATCGACAAGAGCCTCGAAGACATGATCTGGCGCATCATGAGCCGCTTCGCCGAACTCTCGGGGCAAGCCCCCGGCCTGCCGCCCTCGGCCTGCTACGCCCTCTTCGACGGGCTGTTCCTGCAGGCGCTGCTCAAGCACCTCTCGGGCGACACCAAGGCCATCGCCGACATGCAGGCCGACGTGCGGCAGTCGATCGAGCGGCTGTTCACCGCCCCCGCCGCAACCACCGCGCCGGCCTCCCGCAAGCGGCGCGCCTGACGCCGCCATGGCGCCGTTCAACACCGCCTACCGGCAGACGCTGCTCGCCGGGCGCCTCACCCTGGGCCTGATGACGCCGCTGGCGCGCCCGCACGGCGCGATGGCCGACCCCGCGTCCGAACTGCAACTGGCCCGGCTGGCCGACACGCTCGGCTTTGCCGCGCTGTGGACGCGCGACGTGCCCGTGATGCTGCCGCAGGGCGAAGAGACCGCGGTGCTCGACGAGCCCTTCATCTGGCTCACCGCGCTGGCCGCCGCCACGCAGCGCATCGCGCTCGGCACCGCCGCCGCCGTGCTGCCGCTGCGCCATCCGCTGCACGTGGCCAAGGCCGCGCTCTCGCTCAACCGCCTGTCGAACGACCGCTTCATCCTCGGGCTGGGCTCGGGCGACCGCGAAGCCGAGTTCGCCATCTTCCAGCAGGACATCGCGCTGCGCGGCGACGTCTTCCGCGAACGCTGGAACCTGGTGCGCTCGGCGCTCTCGCCCGATGCGCACGAGCGCGCTGCGCTGCACGAAGCCACCGGCGGCCACGACCTCATGGCGGCACCCGCCGCGCGCATCGGCATGCTGGTGGTGGGCTCGGCGCGCCAGTCGCTGCAATGGACCGCCGCCCACGCCGACGGCTGGGCCACCTACCACCGCGACGAAGCGCGCCAGCAGGGCCGCATCGGCCTGTGGCAGACCGCGCTGCGCGAACGCGCGGGCGGCGAAGCCAAGCCCTTCATTCAATCGTTGCAGCTCGACCTGCTGGACGATGCCGACGCGCCCGCCGAACCCATCGAACTCGGCCTGCGCACGGGACGCCACGCGCTCGTCGACTACCTCGACCGCATGGAAGACGCCGGCGTCGCGCACGTGCTGCTGAACCTCGCGCGCAGCAGCCGGCGGCCCGCGCAGGACGTGGTCGACGAGCTCGGCCGCGAGGTGCTGCCGCGCCTGCAAGGCCATGCGCGCACACCGCCAGCCTGACCCGTGCAGAATCCGGCGCTCGCCGTTGCCGACCTTCCTTCCAAGGACTTTCCCCATGACCGATCTCTCGCACTTCCCCATCACGAAGAAATGGCCCGCGCAGCACCCCGAGCGCCTGCAGCTGTACTCGCTGCCCACACCCAACGGCGTGAAGGTGTCGATCCTGCTGGAGGAAACCGGCCTGCCCTACGAGCCGCACCTCGTGAGCTTCGAGACCCAGGACCAGATGTCGCCGGAGTTCCTGTCGCTCAACCCGAACAACAAGATCCCCGCCATCCTCGACCCCAACGGCCCGGGCGGCCAGCCGCTGGCGCTGTTCGAATCGGGCGCCATCCTGCTGTACATCGCAGAAAAGACCGGCCAGTTCATCCCGAAGGATGCGGCGGCCCGCTACGAGACCATCCAGTGGGTGATGTTCCAGATGGGCGGCATCGGCCCGATGTTCGGCCAGCTCGGCTTCTTCAACAAGTTCGCCGGCAAGGACTACGAAGACAAGCGCCCGCGCGACCGCTACGTGGCCGAGTCGAAGCGCCTGCTCGGCGTGCTCGACAAGCACCTCGCCAACCGCGCCTGGATCATGGGTGACACGTACACCATCGCCGACATCGCCACCTTCCCGTGGGTGCGCAACCTGATCGGCTTCTACGAGGCCGGCGACCTCGTGGGCTTCAGCGAGTTCAAGAACGTCGCGCGCGTGCTTGAGGCCTTTGTGGCGCGGCCGGCGGTGGTGAAGGGCCTGGGCATTCCAAAGCGGGGCTGAGGCCCCGGCAACAGACCCTAGTTCGCGCTCAGGTCCATGAGCATCCGCGACAGCAGATAAAGCCGCGGCACCACGCTCTCGACCTCGGCGTATTCCTCGGGCGTGTGGATACCGCCACCCACTATGCCGAAGCCGTCGAGCACGGGCACGCCGACACCGGCCACGAGGCTGGCGTCGGCGGCCCCGCCGCTGCTCTCGATGGTGAGCTTCTTGCCGATCTCGCCGTAGATGCCCTCGGCCATGCGCACCAGCTTGTCCGACGCGGGCGAGCGCGGCATCGGCGGTAGGCCGCGCACGAGGCGCACGCGCACCTCGGTCTCGGGGATGAGCTTGTTCTGCGCGATGCGCGTGAGGTCTTTCTCGACGCGGTCGAGCTCCTCGGGCGTGGCGGCGCGCACGTCGCCCTTGGCGCTGGCCGACGCGGGGATCACGTTGGTCGGTCCGTTGGCCGTGAGCACCGTGAAGTTGACCGTGGTCTTCTTGGCCGCATCGGCCACCTTCGACAGTTGCAGGACCTGGTGCGCGACCTCCATCGCGGCGTTGCGGCCCGCCTCGGGCGCGACGCCCGCGTGCGACGCGAGCCCCTTCACCTCGATGAGCGCCGTGGCCGAGCCCTTGCGCTCGACCACGAGGCCGTCGGCCGGACGGCCCGGCTCGAGGTTCAGCGCGACGTCGTGCTGCTTGGCCACGCGCTCGATGAGCGCGCTGGTGCCGACCGAGCCGGTCTCTTCGTTGGTGTCGATCAGGAAGGTGATCTGGCCGTAGTCCTTGAAACC
This sequence comes from Variovorax sp. GW531-E2, assembly GCF_059423125.1. Classification (NCBI taxonomy): domain Bacteria; kingdom Pseudomonadati; phylum Pseudomonadota; class Betaproteobacteria; order Burkholderiales; family Comamonadaceae; genus Variovorax; species Variovorax sp. GW531-E2. Next base: position 8,498 of record NZ_JBWKXQ010000006.1, read on the forward strand.
GATCTTCTGCAGGATCTTCAGCGCCTGCAGGCCGGCCACGACGCCGCCCTTGTTGTCCATCACGCCGGGGCCGTAGGCGCGGCCGTCCTTGATGTAGAAGGGCTTGGCCGCGGCCGTGCCGTCCTTGAACACGGTGTCGATGTGGGCCAGGATGAGGATCTTCTTCTTGCCCTGGCCGGTCAGCGTCGCGACCAGGTTGGTGCCCGGGTGCGGCTCGGCGGGAAAGCTCTCGATGCGCGCGTCGAGCTTGCGCAGTTCGTCCGCCACCATCTCGCGCACCTTGGCCAGGCCCTCGGTGTTGGTCGAGCCCGAATCGATGTTGACCATGCGCTCCAGCAGCTGCAGCGTCTCGTCCTTTTGCTGCGTGGCGGCGTCGAGCACGCCCTGGTGCGGCTTCTGGGCCATGGCGCTGGCGGCGAGCAAGGCACTGGCCAGAACGGCGCCCTGGCAGGCGGCGCGCGTCCATGAACGCGGGGTGGAGCGAAGGTGCATGAGGAAGCCTGTTCTTTCTGTTGTGGAGGTTCGTTCGAAGCGAACCCCACACTAGCACCCGCTTCGCGAACGGGTCAAGCCGCGAGGCTCGGCGCCGGCGCCTCCGTGGCTTGCGCGATGCGCCCGGCCTTCATGTGGACGATGCGGTCGGCCACATGAAAGTAGCGGTCGTCGTGCGAGATGACGACCAGCGAGTGCCCCTTGGCGCGCAGCTCGGGCAGCAGCTCGGTGTAGAACAGATGGCGAAAGGCCGGGTCCTGGTCGGCGGCCCATTCGTCGAACACCAGCACCGGCCGGCCTTCGAGGTACGCATGCACCAGCGCCAGCCGCTTGCGTTGGCCGGTCGACAGGTCGGTGGTGCTGAAGGCGCCGTCTTTCACCGACACCTTGTGCGCGATCTCCAGCCGTTGCAGGTAGGGCAAGGCGGTTTCGGGCAGCGCCTGGTGGCCGCCCTCTTCACCGGCCACGAGGTCTTCGAACAGGTAGAAGTCGGAGAACACGGTGGTGAAGAGCTGGCGGTAGTCGTCGCGCGTCTGCGGCGTCACGGCCTTGCCGTCGAGCAGCAGCTCGCCATCCACCGGCGCGTACAGGCCCAACAGCAGCTTGATGAGCGTGGTCTTTCCCGAGCCGTTGTCGCCGACGACGAAGACGATCTCGCGCCGCCCGATGCGCAAATCCACCGGGCCGAGCACGAAGGGCTCCGCGCCCTCCACCGCCGGGAACGCATAGCGCGCGCCGCGCAGCTCGATGGCGTCGTGCAGCACGGGCGTGGCGGGCGGTGCGTGCAGGTCCAGGTGCGGTTCGGGCGTGGCGAAGCGGGCCGACAGGTCACCGATGCGCTCGAAGGCCACCTTCGCGCGCCCCAGGTGCGGCAGGGCCGCCACCACCTGATCGAGCGGCCCTTTCAGAAACAGAAGCACCAGCACGAAGCCGCTGAGCACGACGGGCGCGGTGTCGCGGAACGCGGCCCAGCCGAGGATGAGTGCAATCAGCAGAAAGAACAGCGCCGAACCGAAGGACGAGGCGAGCACGAAGATGTTGATGGCACGCCGGTTGATGTCGTGGATGCGTTCCACCGTGTGCGCCACCTGCTGCTCGTACACCTTGGCGCGGCGCGCGCGGTGCATGCGCAGCTCCTTCGCGCCTTCGCTGATGCCGCGGTAGGCCTTGTGCAGCGCCTCCTCCTGCTCGCGCGCCTTGAAGAAACCCGAGATGCCACGCGCATGCGCCAGGCTCTGCACGGTGATGCCCACGAGCAGCGCCCCCAGCAGCAGGCCGAACAGCGGCGGCGAAAGCCACGCCAGGTAACCCAGGCAACCAAGGGAAACAGCCAGCGCGATCATGGTCGAGGCCAGCATGAAGGCCACGTCGCTGATCATGTCGACGTCCTGCGTGAGCACGGGCATCAGGCGGTGCATGCGGTAACGCTCGAGCGCATCGATCGGCGCCGCGAGGATCTTCAGCGCCAGGCTCTTGCGCACTTGCGCCACGAGCCGCTGGCCGACCACGTTGTTCGACATGTCGGAGGTGGCGCGCCCGACCAGCGCCACCACGCACAGGCCGATGAAGGTCAGCAGCAGCCCGCCGGCCAGGCCGCCGGGGCGATGCAGCACCTGGTTGATGGTCGCCAGCAGCGCGACGGTCGCGATGCCCGCGCCGATGCCGGTCACGGTAGACAGCGCGATCCACGGGAAGTAGGGCCGCAACAGCCGGACGAGTTCGGACGCGGGGGCGCTGGCGGGTGTGAGGTTCATGCGGCGGACGGTTCGTTGCAAAGGGAGACGGGCTCCCTGCAATGACGTTCGGCGGGCCTGCTTGTTTAGCAGGAAGGCGCAGCGCCTATTGCAGCAGCGGCTGCGCCCCCGCCTCGCGCGCAGCCTCCACCACCGAGGCGCCGGCCAGCGCCCACAGCGTCAGGGCCTCGTCGAGCGCGCGCACGTGGCTCGGGTCCTGGCCGAGCCAGGCCACGAGCTGCTCGGCGCGCTCGGGCGACGGTGCGTCGTGCAGCTCGCGAAAGAGCCGCCAGGCCATGCTGAAGGCCGGATCGGAGGGACGGTGTCTCGGGAAGCTCATGGGGATTCGCACGCCTGCACTGCTGTCGATGAGTGAGTAGACGCTCCGTGGGGCAGGCTGTTTAGGCGCGGGGCCTGCGCGGACTAAATTTCCGGCCCGCCGGCGCGTCTTCTGCTGCATGCCTGTGCGCCTTCTTCTTCACGCCACCTTCGGCCCCGCCCCGTGATCCCGCTGCTCGCGCCGATCTTCCAGGGCGAGTGGGCGCCCTACGGCGAAACGCTGGCCTGCGCCCCGCACCCGCCGCCCGACGCCGTGCGCGTGGCCGATCTGCTGGCCGACCCGCCGCGCCTGCTGGCGCTGCTGCGCCTGAAGGCGCGCACGCTGAACATGCCGGAGCGCGACCTGCGCGCGGTCGCCTCCGCCTGGAGCATGAACTACCTGCACGCGCTGCTGCCGCCCGTGGCCGCCGCGGCGAGCCTGCTGCAGCACGGTTTTCCGGTCAGGCCCGAACAGGTGTGGGTGTCGCTCGACGACGCAGACGGCGACCCGGAGTGCTTCCACATCGTCGAGCTCGGCACGCCGCGCCCCGGCACCGACACGGCGGCGCGCTACGACGTGCTGCTGTGGACGCACCTGGCGCCCCTGTTCGCGCGGCTGGCGCAGCTCACGCGGCTGGCGCCCAAGATCCTCTGGGGCAACGCCGTGCGCTACCTCGAGCCGGTGCTGGAAGAAGGCCTGCGCATGAGCGGCCAGGCGCCCGCCGTGGCCGCCGACCTCGAGCACCTGCTGCACCGCCCGACCTGGCCGCAACCGGGCGGCGAGGCGCGCGACAACCCGATGTTCATGCCCGCGCGCCGCGGCGTGCGCGTGGCCGACCGCAGCGCGCCGCCCGTCACGCTGCACCGCCAGTGCTGCCTCTACTACCTCGTGCCGCGGCTGGGCTATTGCGGCGCGTGTCCGCTCTCGCCCGAGTTCGAGCGGGAGCGCTGTGCAAGCACCGCCGACTAAACATCCGGCCGCAGCCCGCGTCTTCCTTCTGCATCCCACACACATCGACCACACCCCGGAGGTTTTGCTTGACCGCCCACGACACTGCATGGCGCTTTCACGCGCATCCCGAAGGCCGGGTGCTGGACGTCCGGCTGGAAGGCACCGTGCTCAAGGTGACGCCGCACGACGGCGACCGCCACGGCAGCACCTGGGCCCTGCGCGCGCAGCCCGGCACGCCGCGCCTCGAATGGCTGGGCGCCTGCGCGGGCGAGCCTGACGAAGCGCACCTGCTGGCGGCGATCGAGGCGGCCTTCCAACGCCACCCGGCCGCGCGGCAGCTCGCGCTGCAGTCGCCGCTGCCGACCGGCACGCGGCTGGTGGACGCGGGCATCGTCACGCCGGCCGAGGGCGCGCTGCCCACGGTCGCGCGCGAGGCCTTCTGGCAATGGCCGCGCGCCTGGCTGCCGCAGCCGCGCGAGCCCTTCGCCCAGCGCTTCGTCGTCACGCAGGGCAAGCGCCATCCGCTGCGCCCCGCCAAGCCGCAAGGCACCGTGTACCGCCGCCACATCCCGTGGCTGGGCCAGACGCTCACGCTCGACACGGTCGACATCGAACGCGACCTGCCCGCCTTCAACCGCTGGATGAACGACCCCGTGGTCGCGCATTTCTGGGAAGAGGAAGGCGACCTCGCGCGCCACCGCCAGTACCTCGAAGGCATCGCGGCCGACCCGCGCGTGACCGGCCTCGTCGGTCGCTTCGACGGCGAGGCCTTCGGCTACTTCGAGGCCTACTGGGCGAAGGAAGACCGCATCGCGCCCTTCTACGACGCCGCTGACCACGACCGCGGCTGGCATGCGCTGGTGGGCGAGGCGCGCTTTCGCGGCAAGCCCTTTCTCACGGCCTGGATGCCGTCGGTGTCGCACTACCTCTTCCTGGACGACCCGCGCACGCAGCGCCTGGTGATCGAGCCGCGCGCCGACAACGAAAAAATGATCCGGAGCCTGGGCCGCTGCGGCTACGCCCATGTGAAGGAGTTCGACTTTCCGCACAAGCGCGCCCTGCTGGGCGTGCTGTGGCGCGAGCGTTTCTTCGGCGAGGCGCTGTGGATTCCGCGCGCCGACCCCACCGCCGCTTCGCCGGCCCCGGCTCGTCGACACGAGCCATCCCTGGAGGACATCCATGCAAATCCATGACTTGATCGGCGTCGGCTTCGGCCCGTCCAACATCGCACTGGCCATCGCGCTCGACGAGAAGCGCCAGAAGGGCCACTTCGTCGATGCGCTGTTCATCGAGAAGCAGCCGGGCTTCGTCTGGCACCGCAACATGCTGCTGGACAACGCGCACATGCAGATCTCGTTCCTGAAGGACCTGGCCACGCTGCGCAACCCGTCGAGCCGCTTCACCTTTTTGAACTACCTGCATGAGAAAGAGCGCCTGCAGGACTTCATCAACCTCAAGACCTTCTTCCCGAGCCGCCACGAGTTCAACGACTACCTCGGCTGGGCCGCGGCGCAGTTCGAAGACCGCTGCGCCTACGGCGAGGCCGTGTTCGAGGTGGTGCCCGAAATGAAGGGCAACGAGGTCTCGCTGCTGCGCGTGCGCTCGCGCGACGCCAACGGCGCGGTGCGCGAGCGCCTGGCGCGCAACTTGGTGGTGAGCGTGGGCGGCGTGGCCAACATCCCGGCGCGCTTCCAGCCCCTGCGCGACGACGGCCGCGTGTTCCATTCGAGCACCTATCTGGAGGCCATCGCCCGCCACCCCGGCGCCGACCGCATCGCCATCGTGGGCGCGGGCCAGAGCGCGGCCGAGATCTTCATGGACCTGCAGTCGCACCCGGCGAAGCCGCAGGTCGACCTGATCATGCGGGCGCGCTCCATCAAGCCTTCGGACGACAGCCCGTTCGTGAACGAGATCTTCAACACCGACTTCACCGACTTCGTGTTCAACCGCTCGGTGAACGAGCGCGCCGAGCTGCTCGAGGAGTTCTGGCACACCAACTACGCCGCGCCCGACCTGGAGCTGATCCAGCAGATCTTCAACGTGTTCTACCGCCAGCGCGTGGCCGGCTCGACGCGCCACAGCTTCCTGCGGCGGCACGAGGTGTCGGCCGTGCGGGCCGCGCAGGACGGCATCCACCTGTCGCTGCACGACCTGAACACCGGCGCGCGCCACGACAAGGCCTACGACGCCGTGGTGCTCGCCACCGGCTACGCCCGCGACGCGCACCGCACGCTGCTGGCACCGCTGGCGCCCTATCTGGGCGATTTCTCGGTCGACCGCGACTACCGCGTGCAGGGCACGCCGGCGCTGCGCCCGGGCATCTTCCTGCAGGGCGCCTGCGAGACCAGCCACGGCCTGAGCGACACGCTGCTGTCGGTCACCGCCATCCGCTCCGACGAGATCGGCCAGGCGCTGCTGAACGCCACGCCGCGGCACACGGCGCAGGCACCACAGGCCCCCGCCGCGGAGCGCCCCGCCCACGCCGCGCCCGTGGTCTAGCCACGGAAACGCCAGGCTTCGGTGCTACACTCAATAAGAATAGTTCTTATTCACCCCATCCCCGGGGTCACCGAAGCCAGCGCCCTCGCCTCCTCTTCACCGGCGCGCACCAGCCATCGGCCCAGGGGTCCTTTGTCGATGCTTGCGAGAAGGCGACCGGATGCGCGACCTCGTCCAGGAACTTGTGTCTCACTACGCGGACTTGCGCCGGCAGCTCACGCGCGACCTGCGCGACCCGCACCATGCGGCCGACATCGCGCAGTCCAGCTTCGAGCGCGTGTACACGCACACCCTCGGCCTGCGTGACGGCGCCGCCATCGAGTCGCCGCGCGCCCTGCTGTTCCGCGTGGCGCGCAACCTGTGCATCGACGAAGCCCGCCACCGCAAGGTGGCGCAGGAGTGGGCCGTCTCGCATGCCGTCGTGGGCACGCACCTCACGGCCCCCTCGTCCGAATACGTCGTGGCCCAGCACCGCGTGCTGCGCCGCGTGGTGGAAACCATGGAACAGCTGCCGCCGCGCCGGCGCGAGGTGTTCCTGCTGTTCCGCGCCTACGGCCACTCGCGCGCCGAGATCGCGCAGCGCCTGGGCATCACCGAAATGGCGGTCGCCAAGCACCTGCTGCGCGCCACCATCGACTGCTCGCGCGTGTTCGCCGAGCTGCGCCATGAACTGATCGAGCCGCAGGCGGTGAACAGCCACGCCGGTTTCGACACCGCACTGGCCGAAGACTTTTCATGAGCCGTGCGGCCACAGCGGTCGTTCCGCGTGAACGGCTGATCGAACGCGCGCTCGCGCTCATCGTCGAGGACGAGATCGCGCCGCCGAGCCCGGCCGCCAACAGCGCCCGACTCGCGCTCGACCAGTGGCGCACCCGCTCGCCCGAACACGCCGCCGCCGTGCGCGAGGCGCGCGAGCGCTGGAACGCGCTGGGCGGCATGGCCGACGATCTGCGCGCGCACTTCGACGAACCCGTGCCCGCACCGGCCCCACGCAACCCCTCGCGCCGCAAGATGCTGCTGTCAGTCGCCGGGCTGCTCGGCGCCGGCGTGGTCGCGGGGCGCGGCGTGCAGTGGTACTGGCAGCAGCCCGTGTTCCAGGCGACGTACCGCACGCCGAACGCGCGGATGCTCAAGGTCACGCTGGCCGATGCCGCCGATGCCTCGGCCGGCAGCCGCCTCGACCTCGCGCCCCAGAGCGCCGTCGACGTCACGCTCTACCGCCGCCGCCGCATGATCGACATGGCGCGCGGCGAGGTCCGCTTCGATGTGGCGCCCGACGCCGAGCGGCCCTTCGTGGTGCGCACGCGCGAGGCGATCATCGAAGTGGTCGGCACCGCTTTCACCGTGCGCGACCGCGGCGGCCCGATCACCGTGGGCGTCGAGCACGGCCATGTGCGCGTGCAGGTGCTGCGCCACGCCGGCACCGAACGCAGCGGCGAAGTGGTCGACCTGCGCGCCGGCGACATGCTCGAGGTGCGCGACGGCCACGCCGACCCGGTGCGCCAGGCCGACACCGCCGCCCTCTCGGCCTGGCGCGACGGCTGGCTGGTGTTCGACAACACGCCGCTGGGCGACGCGCTGGCCGCGGTCAACAGCTACCGCAGCGCGCCCATCGTGGGCGCCGACGCCCGCATCGACGCGATGCGGCTCTCGGGGCGCTTTCGCACCAACGACTCGGCCGGCCTGCTCGACGCGCTGCCGGCCATCCTGCCGCTGGTGGCGGTGGCCCGGCCCGACGGCAGCGTGCGCCTGCAGGCGCGCTGACCCGGGCGTGCCCGCCGGCGCGCCGCTCCTTTTTCCCGCTCGTTTTCGGCCCGCATCGACGCGGCGGCCGATGCCTTGTCACGGGCCTGTCTCTCTTTTTCGAGTTCAAACGTCTTACATCCAGAAGCACCCCGCATCCGATCGACGGCTGCGGCGCGCCCCCGTTTCATGCCGCACCGATTTATTTGTCTGGAGCCTTCACCCATGCGTTTCTCGCCTCGCCACCGACTCCTGAGCGCCGCGCTTGCCGCCGCCTTCGGAACCGCCCTTGCCAGCTGGAGCGGCCTCGCCGCCGCCCAGGGCGCCGACCAGGCCGCTGCACAAGCACGCGACATCAACGTCCCCGCCCAGCCGCTGGGCGCCGCGCTCAACGAGCTGTCGCGCCAGACCGGCGTGCAGGTGCTCGCCGCCGGTGACGTGGTCTCGGGCCTGGCCGCACCGGCGGTGTCGGGCCGCCTGAGCTTCCAGCAGGCGCTCGACCGGCTGCTGGCCGGCAGCGGCCTCGTGGCGGTGCGCAACGGCCCCACGCGCGTCACCATCCAGCGCCAGAGCACGGCCGGCGCGTCCACGCTGCCGGCCGTGACCGTGGCCGCGCAGGCCACCACCGACGGCACCACCGAAGGCACGGGCTCGTACACCACGCGCGCCGCCGCCGGTGCCACGCGCATGGACCTGTCGCTGCGCGAAACGCCGCAGTCGGTCAGCGTCATCGGCCGCCAGCAGATCGAGGACCAGAACCTCGTCACCCTCGAGGACGTGCTGCGCCAGACGCCCGGCATCGTGGCCGACCGCAACGACGAGCGCGTGACCTTCTCCTCGCGCGGCTTCGCCCTGAGCACCATGATCGACGGCGTGCCCACGCTGGGCTTCAACAGCGTGGCTGGCGAGTCGAGCATGATCAGCACCGCCTTCTACGACCGCGTCGAGGTGATCCGCGGCGCGGCCGGCCTGCTCAACGGCGTGGGCTCGCCTGGCGGCGCCATCAACCTCGTGCGCAAGCGCCCGACCTCCGAATTCGCCGGTCACATCTCGGGCGGCATCGGCAGCTGGAGCCGCTACAACGCCGAGATCGACGTGGGCGGCCCGCTCAACGCCGACGGCACCGTGCGCGGCCGCTTCATGGCCTCGCGCACCGACGGCAAGAGCTTCATCGAGAACAAGAAGCGCAGCGAAGACGCGCTGTACGGCATTCTCGAAGTCGACCTCGCGGCGGGCTCGCGCCTGTCGGTGGGCTTCGAGCACCAGAAGACCGCCATCGACGGCGCCAACTACGGCCAGAGCCCGCTGTTCTTCAGCAACGGCCAGCGCACCAACCTCCCGCGCTCGTTCAACTCCAGCGCGCCGTGGAGCTACTGGGACATGTACAGCGACAAGCTGTTCGCCAACCTCGACCAGCGCCTGGGCGCAGGCTGGCAGCTGAAGGTGGACGCCAGCTACCTCAAGAGCAAGCGCGAGCGCGCCTCGGGCGACCTGAGCATCTACCGCGCAATCAACGCGCGCACCGGCGCCTCCACCATCGACATCCGCGAGAACCCCGCCGAAGGTGCCAACAAGGCCCTCGACGTGCACCTGAAGGGCCCGTTCGAGGCTTTCGGCCAGACGCACGAGGCCGTGGTGGGCATGAGCTACAACACCTACGACGCCACGGTGTACACCCGCGGCGCCGTGCCGCGCATGATCGACCGCCGGCCGCTGAACTTCTACCAGCTGCAGAGCTTCCCCGAGCCGACCTCCTTCTCGTACCCGCTGTACACGGCGCCGCTGAACACCACCGAGAAAGCCATCTACGCCTCGACCCGCCTGAAGCTGGCCGAGCCGCTGTCGCTCATCGTCGGCGCGCGCGGCACCTGGTACAAGTCCGATGCGTCCACGCTCGACTGGACCACCTGGCGGCGCACCGGCGTGAGTTCGATGCGCGAGAACGGCGTGGTCACGCCCTACCTGGGCGTGGTGTTCGACGTGAGCAAGGAACTCTCGCTGTACGGCAGCTACACCGACATCTTCCAGCCCAACACGGTGCGCGACCGCAACAACTCGCTCATCGCGCCGCAGCGCGGCAAGAACATCGAGCTGGGCCTGAAGGGCGAGCACTTCGGCGGCAAGCTCAACACCAGCGCCGCGATCTTCAAGACGCGCGAGACCAACCTGGCCGTGATCGACACCGGCGCCGGCTCGCTGCTGCCCGACGGCGGCATTCCGTACCGCGCGGTGCAGGGCGCCAAGAGCAAGGGCTTCGAGCTCACCGCCGCCGGCGAAGTGCTGCCGGGCCTGCAGATGCTCGCGGGCTACACCTACCACGCCAAGCGCGACGCCGACGGCGTGCTGCTGAACCCGCAGTACCCGCGCCGCCTGTTCCGTGTGGCCACCAGCTACCGCCTGCCGGGCGAGTGGAGCAAGCTCACCGTCGGCGGCAGCGTGAGCTACCAGAGCGGCATCTACTACGACGAGTTCAACGAACTCGGCCGCGCCTCGCAAGGCGGCCTGACGCTGTTCGGCCTGATGGCGCGCTACGACATCAACAACCGCCTGAGCGCCTCGCTGCACATCGAGAACCTCGGCGACAAGCGCTACTACAACGGCCTGGGCGCCTACAACGGCTACACGCAGGGCAACCCGCGCAACGCCTGGCTGAAGCTCAGCTACAAGCTCTGACGCGCACCAACGAAATGAATTAGGGCGGCACCGGCAGAAGGGTGCCCTTGACGCACGACCCGGCTTCCGGGTCGTGCGTTTTTTTATGCCGAGGCCTCAGGCCGCGAGGGCTTCGGCCTCGCCCAGTCGCTCGGCCAGTTGCGTCAACAACACCGGGCTGCGCAGGATCGCGTGGTGGTCCTCGTCGAGCGCCGCAGTGCTCGCGAGGTCCGGCCGCCCCAGCTGTAGCGCGAGCGCGGCGCGGTCCGCCGCCGGGCGCCGCGCGATCCACCAGCACTCGGTGCGGCAACGCAGCGGCACGAGCGCCTCGGTCTCGATCGCCTTCAGCTGCTGGCTCACGAGGAAGATGCGGGCCAGCTCGTCGTCGGGCAGGTTCGCGTGCGCCGGCATCTCCAGCGCATCGCCACGGGCCTGCGCCCTGGCACGCGCCTGGGCGATCAGCGCGGCCACCGTCGCCTCGTCGCAGACGAAGTCGTCGATGTCCAGCAGCCCGTCCAGGCGCGCCGCCGGCCAGGCCGAGGCGACGAAGTCGGCGAAGTCTCGGCGACCGTCGTCGTCCACCGTCTGCAAGGGTGCGTCGGGCTCGGGCACGTAGGGATCCACCAGGCCGAGGAACGCCACGGCCTGCCCTTCGGCCTCGAGCCGCGCGGCCACGGCCGCCGCGAGCGCACCGCCGAGCGACCAGCCCAGCAGGTGGTACGGCCCCTGCGGCTGCACGCCACGGACGATGCGGGCGTAGTCGTCGGCCATGCGCGCCAGCGACACGTCGCGGTGCGCGGGATCAGCGAGCATGCGGCACGGCAGGCCGTACACGGTGCGCACGCCCTGCAGGCGGCGCGCCAGCGGCGCGTAGTCGTACACCGTGCCCAGCGCGGCGTGCAGGCAGAACAGCGGCGCCGCGCCGGGCACCACGGCATTCAGCGCGACCAGCGACGGCGCATCGGCACGCCCGCCCAGCAGCCCCGCGATGGTCGGCGCGCGCAGGAAGTCGTGCAGCTTCAGGTCGAGCGCCGGCAGGCCCAGGCGCCGTGCCTGCGCCATCACCTTCAGGCTCAGCAGCGAATCGCCGCCGAGTTCGAAGAAGTTGTCGTCGCGGCCCACACGTGCCACGCCCAGCACCTCGGACCAGATGCGCGCGAGCGCCTGCTCGGCGCTGCCGCGCGGCGCGTCGTAGCCGTCGCCACCGGCGAACACCGGCGCCGGCAGCGCATGGCGATCGACCTTGCCGCTCATGTTGAGCGGCAGCGTGTCGAGCACGACGATGGCCGCCGGCACCATGTGCTCGGGCAGCAGCGCCGCGAGGCTGGCACGCAGCCGCGCAGTCTCGATGCGCTCGCCCGCCAGCGGCGACACATACGCCACCAGCCGCGCGCCGCCCGCGCCCTGGCTGGCGACGACCACGGCCTCGCGCACCTGCGGCAGCGCCAGCAGCTGCGCCTCGATCTCGCCCAGCTCGATGCGAAAGCCGCGGATCTTCACCTGGTGGTCGATGCGCCCCAGGTAGGCCATCTGCCCGTCGGGCTCCCAGCGCACGAGGTCGCCCGTGCGGTAGAGCCGGCCGCCCGGCGCGCCGAAGGGGTCGGCCACGAAGCGTTCCGCGCTCAGGCCCGCGCGCTGCAGGTAGCCGCGCGCCAGGCCGTCGCCGCCCAGGTACAGCTCGCCGGCCACGCCGGGCGGCACCTGGTTCATGGCGCCGTCGAGCACATAGGCCGTGCGGTCGCCCACGAGGCGGCCGATGGGCATGTAGGCCGCGTCGAAACCCTCGCCCGGCGCGGCCTTGGCGATCATCGGCGTGATCACCGTCTCGGTCGGCCCATAACCGTTGACGATGCGCGGCGGCTTCAGCACCGACTGCACCAGCGCGAAGCTGGTGCGCGGCATCGCCTCGCCGCCCACGGTGTAGGAGCGGATCGGCAGCCGGCTCGCGGCCTCGCCCATCAGCTCGGCCATCTGGTGCAGGTAGCCGGGCGTGAAGCAGGCGATGGTGATGCCGTGGCGCGCGATCTCGGCGCAGGTGCGCTCCACCGGCCAGACCTCTTCGTCGCGCGGCATCAGTGCCGCGCCGAAGGCCAGCGGCACCCAGGTGCGCTCGTGTGCGCCGTCGAAGTTGATCGATGCGAACTGCAGCTCGCGGTCGTCGGGCGTCATGCCGTAGGCCTCGCCGATGGACTGCACGTGCATGGCCAGCGGGCCATGCGCCACGGCCACGCCCTTGGGCTTTCCGGTCGAGCCCGAGGTGTAGATCACATAGGCCAGGTGGTCGCGGTGCACCGCCACGCCGGGGTCATGTGACGGGCCACTCGACAGGTCCAGCGTGTCGAGCGTCAGGGCCTTCACACCGGGCAGGCCGATACGGTCCAGCACGGCGGCATCGTCGGCCAGCAGCAGCGCAACGCCACTGTCTTCCACCATGTAGGCCAGCCGCTGCGGCGGGTACGCCGGGTCGAGCGGCACGTAGGCGCCGCCCGCTTTCAGGATCGCCAGCAGCGCCACGACCATGTCGGCCGAACGCCGCACCGCGAGGCCCACGCGCACTTCGGGCCGCACACCCGCGCGCACGAGGTGGTGCGCCAGCCGGTTGGCGCGCGCCTCCAGCGCGGCGTAGCTCAGCGTGTGGTCGCCGAAGATCAGGGCCGTGGCCTCGGGCCGCAGCGCGGCCTGGCGTGCCACCAGCACATGCACCGGTGCGGTGTCTTGGTAGGCGGGCGCGTTCACGCCCCAGGCCTGCAGGCGCTGCGCCTCGTCGGCGGTGTGCAGGTCGAAGGCGACGACCGGGTGCGTGGCCGCCTGAGCGAGGTCGTCCGCCACGCGGCGCACCGCATCGTGCATGTACTGGCACACACGCGCGGCGCCCACCGCCGCATCGACCTGCGCGGTCAGCGCGAAGCCGTCGGCGCGTTCGTTCACCGACAGCGCGAAGGCGTAGTTCGAACGCTCCTGCGCGCCGAGCGTCTCGATGCCTTCCCAGCCGCCGGCACCGGCACCCGCCTCGGGCGCCTGCGCCACGTAGCGGTAGTTCAGCAGCGTCGAGAACAGCGGCGTGCCCTTGGGCACCGCGCTGCAACGCTGCGCGAGCGACAGGCTCGCGTGCTCGTGGTGCAGCAGGCCGGCCAGCGCGGCGTGCGTCTGGCGCACGCAGGCCAGCGCATGGCTGCGGCCCAGCGTCACGCGCAGCGGCAGCGTGTTGATCATCATGCCGAGCGCGCGCCCTGCGCCCTCGCCGCCTGCGAGCCGGCCAAACAGCACGGTGCCGAACACCACGTCGTCCTTGCCCGTGGTCTTGGCCAGCACCAGCGCCCACGCCAGGTGGAACAGCGTGGCCGCGCTCACGCCGCTGCGCTGTGCCTGCGTGCGCACGGTCTGCGCCAGCGCCGCGTCGAGTTCGAGGTGCGCTTCTTCCACCGCCGTGCCGTCGCCGCGCGCATCGAACAGGTCGAAGGGCGCGGTCGGTTCGCGCACGTCGCCGAGCATGCGGCGGAAGAAGGACTCCTGCTCGGCCACGTCGGCACCCAGCCGTGCCTGCGCGACGAAGCTGCGGAACGGCACGGGCGGGGGCAGCGCGTCGGCGCGGCCCTGCAACAGCAGCGTGATCTCCTCGACCAGCAGGTCGCGCGAGACATGGTCGAGCGCCAGGTGGTGGCTTGGCAGCTGCAGCAGCCAGCCGCCGCCCGCCGCATCGTGCGCGGCGATGGCGCGCAGCATGGGCGCGCGGCGCACGTCGAGGCGGTAGTGGCCGGGGCGCACATGCGCTTCGAGCTGCGCGGCGACATCGCCTGCGGCGGCGTCGACCGGCAGCCATTCGATCTCGGCGGGCGCATGGCGGTGCACCACCTGCACCGGCTCCGCCAGCCCTTCCCACAGCACGGCGGTGCGCAACATGTCGTGGCGCACGATGACGCGGTTCAGGCAGTCCATGAACGCGTTCAACCGCGCTTCGCTGTCGAAGCGCATCTGCAGCGACTGCACGTAGACGTCGCCCTCGGCCTGCATCAGGTGGTGGAACAGCAGGCCTTCCTGCAGCGGCGCGAGCGGGTAGATGTCCTGGATGTTGGCCGCGCCCCCGGGCACGGCGGCCTCGATGCGGCGCAGCTGCGCCGCATCGAGCGTCACCAGCGGAAGCATCTGCGGCGTGAGCCGCGTGCAGCCTTCGGGAATCGCGTTGTCGGGCACCACCGGCACCGGGCGCGGCGAGGCGCCGGCCTCCAGCGTGGCGCGCGCGAAATCGGCGAAGCGCGGGTTCTGGAACAGCGTGCGCACCTGCGCACCGAAACCCTGCCGGCGCAGCCGCTCGAGCAGCTGCATGGCCAGCAGCGAGTGGCCGCCGAGTTCGAAGAAGTTGTCGTTGCGGCCCACGCGGGGCGCGCCCAGCACCTCGGCCCACACCGTCGCCATCGCCTCCTCGGCCGCACCTTGCGGCGCTTCCCAGGTGTCGGCCGCCGCAGAGAACACGGGCTCGGGCAGCGCGGCGCGGTCGACCTTGCCGTTGGCGTTGAGCGGCAGCGCCGCGAGCACGGTGATCGCCGACGGCACCATGTACTCGGGCAGCACCTGCGCCAAGCCGTCGCGCAACGTGAAGGCATCGACCTGGCGTTGCGCGTCGAGGCTCGACACGTAGGCCAGCAACAGCGCCCCGCCTGCACGCTCGCGCGCGACCACCACGGCCTCGCGCACGCCGGGCTGCGCGCGCAGCCGCGCCTCGACCTCGCCGAGCTCGATGCGGAAACCACGCACCTTCACCTGGTGATCGAGCCGCCCCAGGTATTCGAGCTGCCCGTCGGCACGCCAGCGCACGAGGTCGCCGGTGCGGTACAGGCGACCGCCGTTCGCATCGAAAGGGTCGGCCACGAAGCGCTCGGCGCTCAGGCCCGCTCGGTTCAGGTAGCCGCGCGCCAGCCCCGAACCGCCGAGGTACAGCTCGCCGGCCATGCCGGGCGGCACCAGGTTCATGTCGGTGTCGAGCACCACGGCGCGGCGGTCGCCCACGGGCGCGCCGATGGGCAGGTAGGCCGCGTCGAAAGTAGTGCCGGCATAGGCCTTGGCGATGGTCGGCGTGATCACCGTCTCGGTCGGGCCGTAGCCGTTGATGAGGCGCGGCGGCTGCAGCGTCTGCATCACGCGCTCGCAGGCCACGCGGCCCATGGCCTCGCCGCCGACGGTGTACGAGCGCAGCGTGGGCACGCGCCCTTCCTCGCCGAGTTCGTCGGCCATCTGCTGCAGGTAGCCCGGCGTGAAGCAGGCGACGGTGATGCCGTGGCGCCGCATCTCTTCGCGGCTGCGGTGCACGGTCCACAGCTCCTGGCTGCGCGGCATCAGCGTGGCGCCGAAGGCCAGCGGCGTCCAGATGCGCTCGTGCGCGCCGTCGAAGTTGATCGACGCGAACTGCAGTTCGCGGTCTTCGGGCGTCATGCCGTAGGCGCGGCCGATGGTCTGGATGTGCATGCTCAACGGGCCATGCGCCACGGCCACGCCCTTGGGCTGGCCGGTGGAGCCCGAGGTGTAGATCACATAGGCCAGTTGCCCGGGATGCACCGCGACATCGGGGGCGTCTTCAGGCCCGCGATCGAGCACGCCGCCGTCGAGCAGCAGCGCGGGCAGCGCCTGCATCGATGCGCCCAGCCGCTCGCGCACGCGCGCCTGTGTGAGCAGCAGCCGCACGCCGCTGTCGGCCGCCATGAAGTCGAGCCGCTCGGGCGGGTAGTCGGGATCGAGCGGCACATAGGCCGCGCCCGCCTTCAGCACGCCGAGCAGCGCCACCACCATCTCGGGCGAGCGCTCCACCGCGAGGCCGATGCGGTCCTCGGGCTGCACGCCCTGCGCGATGAGTGCATGGGCGAGCCGGTTGGCGCGCACGTCGAGCTCGCGGAAGCGCATCGGCACGCCGTCGACGATCAGCGCCGTGGCCTCGGGCCGCAGCGCGGCCTGGCGCTCGACGAGCCGGTGCACGGGCACCTCGTCCCAGGCGGTGTCCCGGCCCTCGCCCCATTCGCGCAGCTGGGCGTGTTCCTGCGGGCCGAGCAGCGCCACCTCGCGCAGCGTGCGCGAAGGGTCGTCGGCCAGCTGGCGCAGCACCGCGACGTAGTGCGCGGCCATGCGCTCGATGGTGGCGGACTCGAAGATCGCGCGGGCGTACGTGAAGCTCAGGCCGAGCGTGCCGTCGGCCTGCTCCAGCGTGTCGAGCGCGAGTTCGAAAGGCGCCGCCTGCTCGTCGAGTTCGCAGGGCTCGATACGCAGGCCTTCGAGCCGGTCGAGCGCGCCCAGGTCCTGCTGCCGGTGGTTGAAGATCACCTGGAACAGCGGCGGGTGGCTCAGGCTGCGCTCGGGCTGCAGCGCCTCGACCAGCTGTTCGAACGGCAGGTCCTGGTGCGCCTGCGCGCCCAGCGCCGCTTCGCGCGCCTGCGCCAGCGCCTGGGCCAGCGTGGTGTGGCCGGCCAGTTCGGCGCGCAGCACCTGCGTGTTGACGAACAGGCCGAGGATGCCAGCCGTCTCGGGCCGGTCGCGGTTGGCCACGGGCACGCCGAGCCGGATGTCGCCCTGGCCCGTGTAGCGATGCAGCAGCGCCTGGAAGCCGGCCAGCAGCACCATGAAGAGCGTCGCGCCTTCGGCGCTCGCGCGGCGGCGCAGCGCCTGTGCCAGTTCGCCCGGCAGGTCGAGCCGGCGGCGCGCGGCCAGGTACGGCCCCTGCGGCGGACGTGCACGGTCGGCGGGCAGTTGCAGCAGCGGCTGCTCGCCGCCGAGCCGCTCGGTCCAGTAGGCCAGCTGACGTTCGCCCTCGCCCGCTTCGAGCCAGTGGCGCTGCCAGGCCGCGTAGTCGGCGTACTGCAGCGCGGGCGCGGCCGGCACGGCGGCGTCGTTCCCTTGACGGTGCGCCTGGTACAGCGCGCCGAAGTCGTCGACCAGCAGCTGCATCGACCAGCCATCGGACACGATGTGGTGCATCACCAGCACCAGCAGGTGCGCGGTCTCGCCGGTGCGCAGCAGACCCACGCGCAGCAGCGGGCCGCGCGACAGGTCGAAGGGCGTGCGCACGAGGCGCGCAGCCTCGTCGCGCACCTGCGCGGGGTGGGCGCGCAGATCGGCTTCGCGCAGGTCGAGCACCGCCTCGGGCGACACGGTCTGCTGCGGCACTCCGTCGTCGCTCACGCCGAAGCGTGTGCGCAGCGACGGGTGCCGCGCCACCAGCGCCTGCAGGCTCGCGCGCAGCGCCGCATGGTCGAGCGCGCCGTGCAGCGTGAGCGCAGCCGTGATGTGCTGCGCCGTGCTTTCGGGGTCCATCTGCCAGAGGAACCACTGGCGCGCCTGCGCGTACGAGGCGGGCCGCGGCGCGCCGGGCACGGCGGCCGGGTCGGGCACGATCGGCAGGCGGCCGAAGTCGATACCTTGCGCACGCAGCGCGGCGATGAATTCCTTCTGCCGCGCCGGCGGCAAACCCGCCAGCCGTTGTGCGATGGCCCTACTGCGTTCGCTACTGCTCACTCAACCCCCCAGACTTTCCAACAATGCATCCATGCGATCGAGGTCGCTCTCGGCCTGCGCGGCCTGCTGCGCCTGCGCCGGCCCTTGCGCGTCGAGCGCCTGCGCGCACGCCGCCAGGTCGGGCAGTTCGAAGTAGCGCTGCAGCGGCAGGTCGATGCCCATCTGCGCCTTGACCTGCTGCCGCAGCTTGAGCACCGCGAGCGAATGCCCACCGAGCTCGAAGAAGTTGTCGCCGCGCCCCACGCGCGACAGCCCCAGCACCTGCGCCCACAGACCCGCCAGCGCGGCTTCGGTGGCGCCCTGCGGCGGCACGTGGGCGCGCTCTTCCGCGGCCTCGGGCGGCGGCAGCGCCTGCCGGTCGACCTTGCCGTTGGCGTTCAGCGGCAGCCCCTGCGGCATCGCCGCGATGACGCTCGGCACCATGTAGTCGGGCAGCGCCGCCGCCAGCCCCGCACGCAGCGCCGCGGGACGCAGCGGCTGGCCTTCGGCGCCGGCCGCATAGGCCACCAGCCGCGCACCGCCCGGTCCTTCCTGCGCCAGCACCAGGGCCTGTCGTACGCCGGGCTGCGCGAGCAGCTGCGCCTCGACCTCGCCGAGTTCGATGCGAAAGCCCCGCACCTTCACCTGGTGGTCGAGCCGGCCGAGGTACTCGAGCTGGCCGTCGCCACGCCAGCGCACGAGGTCGCCGGTGCGGTAGAGCCGCCCGCCATGCCCATCGAACGGATCGGCGACGAAGCGCTGCGCCGTCAGGCCGGCGCGGTGCAGGTAGCCGCGCGCCAGCACCTCGGCGCCCACGCACAGCTCGCCGGCCACGCCGACGGGCACGGGTTGAAGATTGGCGTCGAGCACGCGCAGGCACGCGCTCGATGCGGGCGTGCCGATGGGCGGCAGGTCTTCATCGCCCGCGCCGTCGAGCACGAACTCGCTCACCACGTGCGTCTCGGTCGGCCCGTACTGGTTGATGAGCCGGCACTGCGATTCGCGCGCCAGCCATTCGGCCAGCGCGGGCGTGCGCTTGAGCTGCTCGCCCGCCGTGACGATCTGGCGCAGCGCCGGCAGCCGACGGCCCGAGGCCAGCGACTGTTCGGCGAAATGCTGCAGCACCGAGAAGGTGAGGAACATGCGTTCGACGCCTTCTCCGTGCACCAACGCCTCGAGCGCATCGAGGTCGAGCCGCTGCGCATCGGTGGTCTGCACGAGGCAGCCGCCGCCGGCCAGCCCGCTGACCATCTCCTGGAACGCGACGTCGAAGCACGGCGACGCGAACAGCAGCGTGCGGCTCGCGCCCGGCAGGCCTTGCAGCTGCCACGCGATGAGACGCGCCACCGCGTCGTGGCGCATCGCCACGCCCTTGGGGCGGCCAGTGGAGCCCGAGGTGTAGAGCACATAGGCCAGCTGCTCGCCATGCACCGGCACCGCCGGGTCGTGGTCGGGCCAGGCGGCCATGCCGTCGTCGGCCGCGTCAAGGTCGAAGGCCAGCCGCTGCACGCTCGCTGCGTCGGGCAGGCGTGGCATCAGCGCGCGGCGCGTGAGCAGCAGCGAGGCGCCGCTGTCCTCGACCATGTAGGCCAGGCGTTCGGTCGGGAACGCCGGGTCGAGCGGCACGTACGCGCCGCCGGCCTTGAGCACGGCGAGCAGGCCGACGACGGTCTCGGCCGAGCGATCGACGGCGATCGCGACCGGCATGTCGGGCCGCACGCCCTGCGCGATCAGGCGATGCGCCCAGCGGTTCGCGAGTCGGTTGAGTGCCGCGTAGGTCAGGCGATGCTCAGCCGTGACGAGTGCCAGTGCGTCGGGGTTTGCCTTCGCCTGTTGTTCGATGAGGTGGTGTACGGGCACGACCTTTTGCGGCGTGAATGCGCCGCGCGACCATGACGACAACCGCTCGCGCTCGGCCATATCGGCCAGCGTCAATTGGCCCACGGCCTGCGCCGCATCGCCGGCGAGCGCCAGCAGCGCTGCGCGCAACTGGCCCGCGAGCGTCGCGGCCTGTACTTCGTCGCACACGTCGAGCGCATGCACGAGGTCGATGTGCAGCGCCGCATCGTCGTGCACCATCAGCGTCAGCGGGTACGAGGTTTCTTCCTTCGTATGCACCGCGCCGAAGCTCAGGCCGGCCGCCGCGTCTCCGCGCAAGGCCGCATCGACCGGGTAGTTCTCGAACACCACCAGCGTGTCGAACAGGCCCTGCCCGCCCAGCCCGGCCCATGCCTGGATCTCGTGCAGCGGCGTGTGCTCGTGTTCGCGCGACGCGACCTGCGCCGCCTGCAGTTCGCGCAGCCAGTCGCCCACGGGCTGGCCAGGCCGCAGGCGCGCGACCACGGGCAGCGTGTTGATGAACAGGCCCAGCATGCGCTCGGCACCCGGCATCTCGGCGTTGCGGCCGGCGACGGTGGCGCCGAACACGACGGTGCCGCTGCGCGTGCGCTGGCCCAGCAGCAGCGCCCAGGCGGCCTGCACGAAGGTGTTGAGCGTGACATGCGCGGCACGCGCGGCCTCGCGCAGGCCTCGCGTGGCTTCGGTGTCGAAGGCCAGGCGCTGGCGGGCCTTGCCCGAGCGCGGCGTCACCGGTGGCACCAGCGCCGTCGCAAGACGCGTCGGTTCTTCCACACCGGCCAGCACGCTGCGCCAGTGCGCCTCGCCGGCCTGCGCGTCGCGCGTTGCGAGCCACGCGATGTGGTCGCGAAATCGTCCGGGTGCGGGCTCGCCGGCCTGCCCCGCGTAGCTGCGCATCACCTCGGCCAGCAGCTGCGCCACGCTCCAGCCGTCGAGCAGCAGGTGGTGATAAGTCCAGACAAGGTGATGGCGCTGCGCCTGCGTGCGGGCCAGCGCGATGCGCATGAGCGGCGGGCGCGCCAGGTCGAAGCCGCTCGCGCGCTGCGACGCGGCCAGCCGCGCCAGTGCACCTGGCACATCGACGCTCTCGCGCAGGTCTTGCACGACCCACGGCATCTCGGCACTGCGCGCCACCCATTGCAGCGGCATGGCGCCGTCGGCCAGGAAGCCGCTGCGCAGGATCTCGTGGCGTGCCAGCACGCGCTGCCATGCGGCGCGGAAGCGCTCGGCATCGAGGCCGTCGATGTCCATGCACAGCTGGTTGACGTAGGCCTCGCCCTGTGCATCGACCAGGCTGTGGAACAGCATGCCCGACTGCATCGGCGACAACGGATAGAGGTCTTCGAGGTGCGCCACGGGCAGCGGCAGCGCGTCGAGCTGCGCGGCGTCGAGCCCGGCCAACGGGAAGTCCGACGGCGTGACGCCGCAAGCGCCCGAGGTGCAGTGCGCGATCAGCGCTTCGAGTTCGTTGCCGAAGCGGTTCACCCAGCCCTGCACGTCGTCGGCCGCATGCCGCGCCGCGCTGAAATCCACCGTCAGTTGCAGCGCACCATCGCGCACCTGCGCGTTGACGCTGAATTCGTGCAGCAGTAGCGCGCTCGCCGCGACCGGCTCGCCTGCGTCTTCGGGCGCGAGCGACCACGCGGCCTCGGCCGCGCTGTCGACCTGTCCCAGGTAGTTGAAGACCAGCTGCGGGCGTGGCAATGCGCGCAGCGCCTGCTGCTGTGCGTCCGTGCCCAGGTGCCTCAGCACGCCATGGCCGAGCCCGCGTTGCGGCACACGGCGCAGGTCTTCCTTCACGCGCTTGATCGCGTCGCCCCACGCCCCCAGCGGATCGAGCCGCACAGGGAACAGGCTCGTGAACCAGCCCGTGGTGCGCGACAGATCCAGTGCCTTCTCCGCCGGCAGGATGTCTTCACGGCCGTGCCCTTCGAGCAGGATCGCCAGCTGCGCATGCCCGCTCCAGCCGCACAGCGCGCGCCCCAGTGCCGTGAGCAGCAGGTCGTTGACCTGCGTGCGGTAGGCAGCCGGTGCCGCCTTGAGCAGCGCCTGCGTGCGCGCGCGGTCGAGCTGCCACGCGATGCTGGCGCGGCGCGCCACGGTGTTCACGCCCTCGGGTCGCGCGCAGGGCAGCGCCACCGGCACGTCGGCGAAGGCCTGCCAGTGCGCGAGTTCGCCATCCATCGCGGCAGCCTCGCCCTGCAACGAACGTGCCCAGGCTTGCAAGCTGGCGCTCTTCGGCGGCAGCACGACCGGGTGGGCATCGCGGCACTGCGCGTACGCAGTGGCCAGGTCGTCGAGCACGATGCGCCACGACACGCCATCGACCACGAGGTGGTGCGCCGCCAGCAGCAGGCGCCAGTCGCCGCCGGGCAGGCGGATGACCAGCGGACGCAGCAGCGGCCCGTGCGTGAGGTCGAGGCTGCGTTGCGCTTCGTCGCACAGCGCGGCGATCTGCGCCGGGTTCGCTGCATCGCGCACCCAGAGCCATTCCTCGCGCCAGCGCGCCGGCAACGCTTCGTAGACCTGTCGCCAGCGGCCATCGCTTGACTGATGGAAGCGCAGGCGAAAGGCATCGTGGTGCTGCACCACGGCGGCCAGCGCGGCTTCGAGCGCGGGCACCGCCAGCGGCTCGCGGCCTTGCAGCAGCAGCGACTGGTTCCAGTGATGGCGCTCGGGCATGTCGGCCTCGAAGAACGCGGCCTGGAACGGCAGCAGCGGCACCTCGCCTTCGGCTGCGGTCTGCTCGGCTTGCACCGCAACGCCCACGGGCTCGGCCACCGTCGCCTGCCCCGCGACGGTCTGGCGCTCGAACATCTGGCGCGGCGTGAGCTTCCAGCCCGCCGTGCGCAGCCGCGACACGATCTGCAGGCTCAGGATCGAATCGCCGCCGAGTTCGAAGAAGTTGTCCTGCCGGCCCACGCGCGGCAGGCCGAGCACCTCGGCCCAGACCGTGGCGAGCGCCTGTTCGACCACGCCCTCGGGCGCCTCGTAGGCCTGCGCCCCGCTGCGTTCGGGCTTGGGCAGCGACTTGCGGTCGATCTTGCCGTTGGCGTTGAGCGGCAGGGCCGGCAGCACGCACAGCAGCGACGGCACCATGTACTCGGGCAGCACCTCGGCCAGCCGCGCCTTGAGCGCGGCCGCATCCACCGCCGCACCCGGCTGCGGCGACACGTAGCCGACCAGCCGCGTGCCGCCCGGGCCTTCATCGGCCACCACCACGGCCTCGCGCACCTGCGGTTGTGCCAGCAACTGCGCCTCGATCTCGCCGAGTTCGATGCGGAAGCCCCGCACCTTCACCTGGTGGTCGATGCGGCCCAGGTAGGCCAGCTGGCCGTCGTCGCGCCAGCGCACGAGGTCGCCCGTGCGGTACAGCCGCTCGCCGCTGTCGCTGAACGGATCGGCGACGAAGCGCTCGGCCGTGAGGCCCAGCCGGTGCAGGTAGCCGCGCGCCAGGCCGATGCCACCCAGGTACAGCTCGCCGCCCACGCCCGGCGGCACGGGGTTCAGGCCCGCGTCGAGCACGTAGGTCTTGCAGCCCGCGATGGGGCGGCCGATGGCGACGTGGTTCAGGCCGTCGGCGCGGCAGGTCCAGTGCGTCACGTCGATGGCCGCTTCGGTCGGGCCGTAGAGGTTGTAGAGCCCCGCGCCCGGCAAGCGCTCGAACACCTTCGCCTGCGCCTCGGCGGGCAGCGCCTCTCCGCTGCAGACGATGCGCTGCAGGCTGGTGCAGGCCTCGATGCCGTCGTGCGCCAGGAAGGCCTGCAGCATCGAGGGCACGAAATGCAGCGTGGTCACGCCGTGCGTGCGGATCAGCTCAACCAGGCGTGCCGGTTCGCGGTGGGCGCCAGGCGCAGCGACGACAAGGCGCGCGCCCTGCATCAGTGGCCAGAAGAACTCCCACACCGACACGTCGAAGCCGAACGGTGTCTTCTGCAGCACGGTGTCGCCATCGTTCAACGCGTACGCGTCCTGCATCCAGGCCAGGCGGTTGTAGAGCGCGTTGTGGCGGTTGGCCGCGCCCTTGGGGCGGCCCGTGGAGCCGGAGGTGAAGATCACGTAGGCGAGGTTCTCGCCATGCAGCACGACCTGCGGGCAGGCAGTGGATTCGGCCGTCAGGTCGAGCGCATCCAGCGCGAGCATTTGCACATGCGCCGCCACCGGCAACGCCTCGCGCAGGTGCGACTGCGTGAGCAGCAGCGTCACCCCGCTGTCTTCGAGCATGTACGCGATGCGTTCGCGCGGCAGCTCGGGGTCGATGGGCACATAGGCGCCACCGGCCTTCAGGATCGCCAGCAGCCCCACGACCATCTCGAGGCTTCGCTCGGCGGCGATGCCCACGGGCATGTCGGGCCGTACACCGAGGCCGATCAGGTGATGGGCCAGCGCGTTGGCGCGTGCGTCGAGTTCGCCATAGCGCAGCAGCGTGCCGCCGAACACCAGCGCGACCGCATCCGGCCGTTGGCGCGCCTGCGCTTCGATCAGCCGATGCACGGGCTGCGTGTACGGGCGGTGCGGCAGGTTCTCGCTCCATGCGCGCAGCCGCACCTCGTCGTCCGCGTCGGTGAGCACGAGGTTCGCGAGCACGCGGTCGGGGTCGTCCGACATCGCCTGCAGCACGCGCTGGTAGGCGCGCACCAGGCGCTGCGCGGTCGTGGCGTCGAACAGGTCGGTGTTGTATTCGAGCCGACCGCGCACGCCGTGCGGGTCGATGTAGAAGTCCAGCGACAGGTCGAACTTGGCGCCCGCGTCATCGAACTCTTCGAGCTCGGCACGCACGCCCGCGAAATCGAGCGCCACGGCCTCGCCGGCCATCTGCACGCCGAACATGGCCTGGAACAGCGGGCTGCGCGCGGGGTCGCGGCGGTCCTTGCGGCTGGCCAGCAGCACCTCGAACGGCAGATCGGCATGGTCGAGCGCGGCCAGCGCGTCGGCGCGCACCTGGCGGCACACCTCGCGCAGCGTGCGCCGGGGCGCGAGCCGCGCACGGAACACCTGCGTGGTGATGAAGAAGCCCAGCAGGTCCTGCACCTCCTCGCGGTGACGGCCTGCGTTGGGCACGCCGATGGCGAAATCGTCCTGCCCGCTGCAGCGCGACAGCAGCACCTGCCAGGCCGCGAGCAGCACGACGAACGGCGTGCAGCGTTCGGCGCGGCAGAACTTCTGCAGCGCCGCCGCCAACGCCGGCGGCAGCTCGAAGCCGAGCGCGGTGCCGGCGAAGGTCTGCTGCGCGGGGCGCGCGCGGTCGGTCGGCAGATCGAGCGAGGGCACCTCGTCGCCGAGGTGGCGGTTCCAGTGCGCGAGCTGCGGTGCGAGCGCCCCGCCCTGCACGCGGGCGCGCTGCCACACCGCAAAGTCAGCGTACTGCACGGGCAGCGGTGGCAGCTGTACCGGGCCGTCGCTGCGCAGCGCCAGCGCGTAGGCCGCGCCGAGGTCGCGCGCCAGGATCGGGTTCGACCAGGCATCGGACACGATGTGGTGCAGGCAGACGGTCAGCACATGCCGGTCGTCGGCCAACTTCGCGAGCCGCGCCACCAGCGCGCGCGCGCGGCCCAGGTCGAACACATGCGTCGCGGTGCGGCGCACGAGCGCATCGACAGCAACTCGTTGCTCGTCTGCGCCCTGGTCCGAGAGGTCGATGCGCTCCAGCGCGAACGGCACCTCGGCCTGCACGACCTGCATCGGCACGCCGTCGTGCTCGACGAAGTGCGTGCGCAGGATCGCGTGGCGCGCAACGACCGCCTGGAACGCACATGCCAGCGCATCGGCGTCGAGCGCGCCGGTCAGCCGGAACACGCGCGGCAGGTTGTAGGCCGTGAGCCCGGGCTCCAGCTTCTGCAGGAAGCACAACTGCTCCTGCGCATACGACAGCGGCACCGCCTGGCCGTCGTGCACGGTGCGGGTGATCTCGTCCATGGCGATGCTCATGCGGCCTCGCCCGCGGATTCGTCGGCGAGGTCGCGCTGCCGGTGCGTCTGCGCCAGATTTTCGAGTGCGGCCGCGTCGGCGCTCGCCTCGCGCAACACGGCGGCCAGCGCCGCGGGTGTCGGGTGGTCGAACACCACACCGGCCGCCACCTCGACCTGCAGCAGCTTGCGGATGCGCGCGACCAGCTTGATGACCTGCAGCGAGTGGCCGCCGAGTTCGAAGAAGTCGTCTTCCACGCCGACCGGGCCGCTGCCCAGCAGCGTGGCCATGCCGTCGGCGAGCAGCGCTTCGAGCGCGTCGCGCGGGGCCGCGATGACGCGCTGCGGTGCTTCGGCCGGGGCCGAGGCCGCCAGCGCGAGCCGGTCGATCTTGCCGTTCGGCAGGCGCGCAAAGGCGCTCACGGCCGTGCAGCTCGCAGGCACCATGTGCGCGGGCAGCAGCGCGGCGAGCTGTTCGCGCAGCGCGCGGCCGTCGGCCGCCTCGCTGTCGCCGACGAAGAAGGCGGCGAGCGTGGTCGCACCGGCCGCATCGGGCACGGCCAGCACCACCGCCTGGCGCACACCGGGACGCGCCAGCAGCGTCGCCTCGACCTCGGCCGGCTCGACGCGGTAGCCGTGGACCTTCACCTGGTGATCGGCGCGCCCCGCGAGGCGCAGGCCGCCTTCGGGCAGCACCCACGCGAGGTCGCCCGTGCGATAGAGGCGCTCACCGGCGCGGAACGGGTCCGCGACGAACACGTCAGCGTTCGCGCGGTTCAGGTAGCCGCGGCACAGCTGCGTCCCGCCGATGCAGACCTCGCCCAGACCGCCGGTCGGCACGAGGCCGCGCGACGCATCGAGCACGCGCACACGGTTGTTCGCGAGCACGCGCGTCAGCGGCAGCTGCTCGGGCACGGGCGCGCCGGCTTCGACGGCATGCACCATGACACCGACCGTGGCTTCGGTCGGCCCGTAGTGGTTGTAGATGGCGCACTGCGGCGCCAGCCGTGCGATGCGCTCGACCAACGCACGCGGCGCGGCCTCGCCGCCCAGCACCAGCGTGCGCGGCAGGCAGGGCGTGGCGCTTTCGAGCAGTGCCTCGAGGTGCGAGGGAACGATCTTCAGTGCGTCGATGGCGTGTGTGCGCATGAAGCGCGCGAAAGCCTCGGCGTCCTTGGTCTCGTGCGGCGCCGCCACGACGAGGCAGGCGCCGTTGTGGAACGCGCCGAACAGCGCGGTGTTGCCGAGATCGGCCGCGACCGAGCTGGTGAGCGCCCAGCGGCGGCAGGTGTCGAGCTGCATCGCGGCCGAAGCGGCTGCCACGTAGTTCTGCAGCTGACCCTGCTCGACGGCCACGCCCTTGGGCGTGCCGGTGGAGCCGGAGGTGTAGAGCACGTAGGCGAGGTCGCTCGGTGCGGCGATGTGCAACGCGGCTTGCGCTTCGGGCAGCGTGCTCGCATCGGGCAATGCCGCGTCGATGGTGAAGATGGGTTTCGCATCGGCCAGCACCGCCGCACGGCGCGCCTCGGGCCAGTCGGGGTCGAGCGGCAGGTAGGCGGCGCCCGCGCGCCAGACGGCGAGGATCGCCACCGGCAGGTCGAGCGCGCGCGGCAGGTTCAGCGCGACGACGGTGCCCGGCACCACGCCCTGCCCTTGCAGCCAGTGGGCGACGCGGGCGGTGCGCTGGTCGAGTTTGCGGTAGCTCAGGCACTGGTCGCCCGCTTCGAGCGCGGGCGCGTCGGGCGTTTCGGCGGCCCAGTGGGCGATGCGCTGCGTGACGGTCTGCGTGCCGACATCGGCCACGGCTTCTTGCGACTGCAGCAGCAATTCGCGTTCGCGCGGGTCGACCAGCGGCAGCGCGCCGAGCGCGGCGTCGGGGCGTTCGACCACGGCGTCCAGCAGGCAGAGGTATTGCATCAGCAGGCGCTGCGCCGCCACCTCGCTGTGGCGCATCGCATCGGCATGCACCGACAGCGCGGCGCCATCAATATCCCATGCGATCTGCAAGGCGAGTTCGAAAGTCGACAGCGGCCCCGGCAACGCAGCCAGTTGCCATTGCGGATCGACGCCATGGCGACGCGGCCGCTCGTGGCACGCGAAACCGACCGCGAGGTGCGCGCCGATGCTCTGTGCATCGACGGCCCAGTACTCCTGCGCCTCGACATGCGCGGCCAGCGTGCCGTCGAAGTTGTCGAACCAGTCGGCAAAGCGCGTCTCAGGCGCGGTCTCGACGATGAGCGGCAACACCTTGTCGAACACGCCGACCGCGCCCTGCATCGGCGGGTAGTCGCGGCGGCAGTCGTGCTGCCAGCCGGCGATGAAACGGCCCGTGCCGTCCAGGCGCGCGAGCAGCAGCCACCAGACGGCTTGCAGCAGCGTGTCGGGCTGGGCGCCCAGCGTGTCGGCGCAGGCGGCGATGCGGCCCGCCAACGTGGCATTGACGGATTCGTCGGCACGCACGCGCGCAGCCTGTTGGGAGACAGCAGCTTGCCGACCGACGAGGCGCGGCGGCGTGAGCGCGGCGGCCTGCGCGAGGTAGCGCTGCCAATAGGCACGGCCTTCAGCGGCGTCTTCGCCGTCGAGCAGGTCCTGGCGCCAGGTCACGAAGCGTGCATACGGGAACACCTCGGCGGCATCGAAAGCGTGTTCGTCCGCGAAGGCCGTGGCGATCTGGTCGAACAGATGTTGCAGGCTGCCCCGGTCGCCGACCCAGGCATGAACGGAAAGCGCCAGCGTGTGGCGTGCCTCCCCGGTGCGTGCGAGCCCGGCATGGACCATCTCGCCACGCGCGATGTCCAGCGGCGCGGCCTGGAGGTTCGCCAGCCAGTCGGCCAGTGCAGCTTCAGGCGCATCGCGCAGATCGGCGTCCGCCCAGGCCAGCGGTGCCATGCCCTCGGTGTACTGCTGGCGCAGGCCGCGGTAGCCCGGTACCGCGCGGATCGCGCTGCACAGCGCGCCGTGCGCACCCAGCACGCGCGCCACCACGTCGCGCAGGCGCGCAGCATCGAGCGTGCCCTCGATGTCGGCGCGCAGCAGCAGGCGCGGCGCATCGGCCGGCACGGCGCGTTGTTCGGGGCTCAGCGGGAAGGTCGTGTCGTCGAAGTGGTCGGTCATGGTCGTCATTTCGTTCAGGCGCCTTGTTCGTCGGCCAGGCGGGACTCGGTGCCGCGCGCGCCGTCGTCAAGTGCGGCGCGGTCGAACATCGCGCCCATCGCCACCACGATCTTTCGCGGGCCTTCGAAGGGATCGCGTGCATGGGCCGCGAGCATGTTGTCGAGCATCACGACGTCGCCCTGGCGCCAGTCGAAGCGCACGGCGCAGGCCTCGTAGGCCTCGCCGACGATGGCCATGGTCTCGTCGGCGATGGGCGAGCCGTCGCCGTAGGTCACGTGGCGCGGCAGGCGCTCGACACCGCCCATGGCCAGCAGGTCTTCGCGCACCTGCGGCTCGAGGCACGCGACGTGGTGCAGCTGCACCTGGTTGAAGAACACGCGCTCGCCGGTGAGCGGGTGGCGGATCACGGCGGGGCAGCGGGTGCGCGTCTGCAGCGTGTCGCCGTCGAACCAGCGCCATTCGATGCCGGCGGTGGCCAGGCGCGCCTCGACGTCTTCGCGGCGGTCGGTCTTGTAGAAGTCCTGCCAGCTCACATCCAGGCCGGGCGTGAAGGTGCGCACGTACTGCAGCCCCTTGCGCTCGAAGCCGGCGACCACCTCGGCCGGCAGGCGGCGCAGCATCTCGCGGCAGTCGACGATGGGCGTGGCGCCGCCCACGGGCGACGGCAGCTCGCAGAAGAACCACTGCTTGCGCGGCCAGCGGTCCAGGTGCGCACTCTCGTTGTGGAACAGGATCATCTGGCGCTCGGGGTACGGCGTGGAGCGGTAGGTCTTCTTGCCGCCCTCCTTCTTGGGCAAGTCGCCGTAGCTGCCGTACAGCTCGGGCTCGATGGCCTCGGCGAAGGCCTCGAAGTCCTGCGGTGTCTTCAGGCCGAAGTCGCGGAACAGGATGCCGCCGTGCCTGGCCACCAGCATCTCGATGTAGTCGGCCTGGCCCTTGGCCCAGGCCACGGTGTCGAGCTCGGGACTGGTGGCCTGCAGCACGATGGGAAATTCGGCGCCGGGCTTCAAAAACGAGGTCTGCACGGCGGGCCGCGCGGCGGCGCGCACGGGCGCGCGGCCGGCGCCCAGGGCGTCGAGCTTTCCAAGTTTGCCGAGCTTGTCCAGTTTCGAGGCCGGGCGGACGTTGGGAGCGTTTGTCATGGCGATGGATTCCTCCGAGGGCATGGGGGCCAGCGCGTCAATCGGCTGGCCGGGTGTGGCGACGATCCGCTCCAGCAGCGCATGCCACGAAGCGGTGAAGGTTTCGACGGTCTTCCGCCGGTAGAGGCCGGTGGCGAACACCCACTCGGCGGTGAGCGCGCCGTCGTGTTCGCTGGCGAACACCGCCAGGTCGAACTTGGATTCGTTCATCTGCTGGGGCAGCACCTGGACCTCGGCGCCTTCGATGGCGAACCGGATCTCGGGTGTGTTCTGGAGCACGAAGAGCACCTGCACCAGCGGGTTGCGGTCGCGCGCACGCGGCACACCCGACAGCTCGACGATGCGGTCGAAAGGCACGTCCTGGTGGTCCATCGCGGCCAGGGTGTCGGCCTTGGTGGCGGCGAGCCATTGCGCGAAATCGGTCGTTCCCTTCGTGCGACGCGAGCGCAGCGGCACCACGTTGACGAAGAAGCCGAGCAACCCTTCGAGGTCCGGGTGGCCGCGGCCCGCGACGTCGGTGCCGATGACGATGTCGTCGGCGCCCGAGGCCTGGTGGAAGAACAGGAAGAACGACGACAGCAGCAGCGTGAACAGCGACGCGTCCGACGCCCGCGCGAGCGCGGCCAGCGATTGCGACAGCGCCGGCGACAGCGTGAGCCGCACCGAGTCGCCGGCATGCGTGGGCACAGCCGGGCGTTGGTGGTCGGGCTTGATGCCCGAGGCCTGCGGTGCGCCCGCCAGCCGCTCGCGCCAGAACGCGGCCTTCGGCGCGAAGCCGTCGGAGGCCAGCGCGCGCGCATACCAGGCGGCGTAGTCGGCGTACTGCACGGGCAGCGGTGCCAGTTCGAGCGGCTGGCCGCGCCGCGCGCGCTCGTAGAACGCGGCCAGCTCGCGTGCGAACACGGCGATCGACCAGCCGTCGAACACGATGTGGTGCACCACGAGCACCAGCACATGCTCACGCGCGGTCATGCGCACGACGGTGGCCTTGATGAGCGGGCCCTCGGCCAGTGCGAGCGGCGCACGCACGAGTTCATCGAACAGGGGGCCGTAGCGCGCGCCGTCGTCGAGTGCGATGACTGGAATGTCGAGCGGCGCGCCTGGGCGCACGACGGCCATGGGTTCGCCCTCGTCGTCCTCGGTGAACACGGTGCGCAGCACCTCGTGGCGCGCCACGATGGCGTCGATGGCGGCGCGCAGCGCGTCGATGTCGAGCTCGCCGTGCAGCGCGAGGCCGGCCGACATGTTGTAGGCCGCGCGGCCGCTGCGGTTGGCAACATCGGTGAGGCGATCGACCAGCCAGAGGCGGCGCTGCATCGGCGACAGCGGCAGCGCGCCGCCGCGCGCGACGGGCGTGATCTCCATCGCGCTGCGCTGCGGCGCGATGGCGGTCGAGGCGACACCGAGCCGCGCGGCCAGGCCGGCGATCGTCGGCGCCTTGAAGAACTCGCTCGGGTGCAGCTCGGTCGCGTAGCGCTTGCGCACGCGCGACAGCAGCTGGATGGCCACGAGCGAATCGCCGCCGAGTTCGAACAGGTTGTCATCCACGCCGATGGGCGCGATGCCCAGGCGCTCGGTCCACAGCGCGGCGAGCGCGGTCTCGACCTCGCCCTGCGGCGCGACGAACGGGGTCTGCAGCGCGGGCCTCGGGTGGGCCGCGCCCGCGGCGGCGGCCGGTGCCTCGTCGCCGAGCAGGTCGAGCATGCCGTTGTCGAGCGGGCCCAGGCGCGTGGCCAGGTCGGTGGTCGAGATCACGGTCTGCGCGCGCGCCGGGCCGTTGACGATGCGCTCGAAGACGCGCGCGCCTTCGGGGCCGTCCATGCCGATGTCGTCGGGCACGTCCATGTGCGCGGCCATGCCCAGGCCGCGCCAGGCGTCCCAGTTGACCGAGAACACCGGGAACGCGCCGAGCCGTTCGTGCGCGACGGCCACGGCGTCGAGGTAGGCGTTGGCGGCGGCGTAGTCGCTCATGCCCAGGCCGCCGGCCACGCTGGAGATGGACGAGCACAGCAGCACGAAGTCCAGCGGCTGGCCGCGCAGCGCATCGAACAGCACGCGCGTGCCGCGCACCTTGGTTGCGAACACGGTGTCGACCTGCGCGCGCGTGCGTCCGGCCATCATGCCGCCGCCTGCATCGCCGGCTGCGTGCACGACGCCGTGCAGCGGGCCGAAGCGGGCATCGGCCTGCGCGAGGGCGGCGCGCATCGCGTCGACGTCGGACACGTCGGCCGACACGGTGAGCACCTGTGCACCGAGCGCTTCGAGTTCGAGCAGTTGCTGCAGCCGCGCCTTCAGAGCGGCGGGCGTGCTGTCGGCCGCCACCAGCGCGGGCCACTCGGTGCGCGCCGGCAGCGCGGTGCGGCCCAGCAGCACCAGCCGCGCCTGCCAGTGCACGGCCAAGTGCTTCGCCAGCGCAAGGCCGACGCCGCCCAGGCCGCCGGTGACGAAGTAAACGCCCTCACGACGCAGGCGCGGTTGCTCCGCAGCGGTCAGTGTTGCGGGCTCATAGGTCTTGATCCAGCGGTGCGCACCGCGGCAAGCCACCAGCGGCTCGCCGGGCTCGGCCTGCAGCGCCACGGCCTCGGCCACGATCTGCGCGACCAGCCGGCCTTCGGCATCGCTTTCGGGCGCGGGCAGCACCACGTCGATCACGCGGCAATGCACGCGCGGGTATTCCTGGCCGATCACCTTGCCGATGCCGCGCAGCGTGGCTTTCTCGGGGCACAGCGGCTCGGTGCCGGTGACGTCTTCGAGTTGGTTGGCGACGACGGCGAGCGGCAGCGTGCGCCCGCCCGCGTCGAGCGACTGCACGAGCGCGAGCAGGCTGAAGAAGCTGCGCTCGAGCAGCTCGGCCTGCGGCTGTTGAGCGGGCAGCGCTTCGTCGAGGCTCCAGAGGTGGTAGATGCCGGCGATGGCGCCGAAGTCGGCCGCGATCTCGGCCTGCAGGCGCGCGTGGTCGTCGCGCGCGCCGGGGCGCAGCGTCCAGTGGCCGTGGGCCGTGCGCGCGAAGGCGCTGCCGCGCTCGGCCAGCACCACGGTGCGGCCCTGCGCGCGCAGCTGGCGCACGAGGTGGCCCGTGAGGCTGCGGCTGTCGCCGAGCACGAGCAGACAGCCGTCGGTCGATGCCGACGATGCGACGACCAGCGGCTCCGTGCGCTGCCAAGACGGCACATAGAACGCGTCAGCGTTGGTTCGTTGCGCCACCTTCGCAGCACTGGGCGCTTCGACCCAGTAGCGGCGGCGCTGGAACGGATACGCCGGCAGCGGCACGCGCCGACGCGCGGCGCCCGCGCGGCAGGCGGCCCAGTCGATGTCCACGCCCACCACCCACAGCTGGGCCAGCGTCTGCGCGATCTGCTGCGCGTTGCGTGCCTGCTGCTGCGGATGCGCCTGGCTGGCGAGCACGCCGGCGGCGGTGTCGGCCAGCGGATGCTGGCGCGCCAGGCCCGCCAGCGTTTCGCCGGGGCCGACTTCGAGCAGCACGCGACTCGGCACCTGCAGCAAGGTGCCCACGCCGTCGGCGTACTGCACGGTGCCGCGCAGGTGGCGCGCCCAGTAGGCGGGGCTCATGGCCTCTTCGGGCGTGATGAGCTGGCCCGTGACGTTCGAAACGAAGGGGATCGTCGGCGGCCGGCGCGGCACCGAGGCGATGAGCGCTTCGAGCGGCGCCAGCAGCGGCTCGGTCATCGCCGAGTGCGAGGCGATCGACACATGCAGCCGGCGCGGCAGGTGGCCCGCCGCGCGCAGCCGCGCCTCGGCGGCCTCGACCGCCTCGCGCGGGCCGGAGATCACGCACAGCTGCTCGGCGTTGGCGGCGGCGAGGTCGCAGCCCGGCGCCAGGAAGGGCGCGAGCGCGGATTGCGACAACGGCACGGCGGTCATCGCGCCGGGCGGCATCGACTGCAGCAGGCGTCCGCGCAGGGCCGCGACGCGCAGCGCGTCTTCGAGGCGGAACACGCCCGCCAGGCAGGCGGCGACGTACTCGCCCAGGCTGTGGCCCATCATCACCGCGGGCCGCACGCCGCGGCGCATCCACCACTGCGCCATCGCGTAAGCGACGACGAAGAGCGCGGGTTGCGCGAGCGCGATGTCGAACAGCCGCGCGTCGGCTTCGGCCTCGCCGCCGGGCGCGGGGAACAGCACGGTGCGCAGGTCGAAGCCCAGTTCGGGCTCCAGCAGCGCGCAGCAGCGGTCGATGTCGTCCCGGAAGGCCGCGTCGTCCTCGTAGAGCGCGCGGCCCATCTGGGCGTGCTGCGTGCCACCGCCGGGGAAGAGGAAGACCACCTCGGGCGCCTGCGCGGGCGCGGCGCGCACGGCCAGTCCCTCGCCCGCCGAGAGCAGCTGCACGGCCCCTTCGGCATGGTCGGCCACCACGGCACTGCGGTGCTCGAAGACACGGCGACCCGCCTGCAGGGTGTGGGCGACATCGGCGAGCGGCAACGCGGGCTGCGCGCGCAGGTGATCGGCCAGCTGCTGCGCTGCCTTGCGCGTTGCGGACGCGCTGCGGGTCGACAGTGGCAGCACCTGCCAGCCGGCCGCTTCTGTGGCCGTGACCACAGGCGGCGCCTCTTCCAGCACGACGTGCACATTGGTGCCGCCGATGCCGAAAGAGCTGACGCCCGCGCGGCGCGGCGTATCGCCCTCGGGCCACGGGAGCGCCTCGGTGTTCACGCGGAACGGGCTGTTCGCGAAATCGATCTGCGGGTTCGGTTGCTCGAAGTGCAGGCTTGGCGGCAGCGTGCGGTGGCGCAGCGCCAGCGTCGCCTTGATGAGCCCCGCCACGCCGGCTGCCGCGTCGAGGTGGCCGATGTTGGTCTTGACCGAGCCGATGGCGCAGTAGCCGCAGCGCCCGCCATCGCCGCCGTCGGCGCGGAAGGCCTGCGTGAGCGCGGCCAGCTCGATCGGGTCGCCCAGCGTGGTGCCCGTGCCGTGCGCCTCGACATAGCCGATGGTGTGCGCGGGCACATCGGCCACGAGCTGCGCCGCGCGGATCGCGCCGGTCTGGCCCTGCACGCTCGGTGCGGTGAAGCCGATCTTGTCGGCGCCGTCGTTGTTGGCGGCCGTGCCCTTGATCACGGCATGGATGGTGTCGCCATCGCGCAGCGCATCGGCCAGCCGGCGCAGCACGACGATGCCCGCGCCGCTGCCGATCACCGTGCCCGCGGCCTGGGCGTCGAAGGCGCGGCAGTGGCCGTCGGGCGAGAGGATGGCGCCGTTCTGGTAGCGGTAGCCGCCGTCCTGCAGCAGGTTGAGCCACACGCCGCCGGCCAGCGCCATGTCGCAGTCGTGGCTCAGCAGGCCCTGGCAGGCCAGGTGCACGGCCACCAGCGAGGTCGAGCATTCGGTCTGCACGCTCAGGGCCGGGCCGCGCAGGTCGAGCTTGTAGGCCACGCGCGTGCACAGCGAGCCGGCGGAGTTGCCGCTCATGAGGCCCAGCATGTCGGCGATGCCTGTGCTTGCATCCACACCGAAGGCGGGCAGCAGGTGCTTCATGAGGTAGAGGTTGGGGCCGTCGCCCGCGTAGACGCCGACGGGCGCCCCGCCCTTCGGGCCATCACGCCCCACTGGCCAGCCCGCATGGTCCATCGCCTCCCAGGCGCATTCGAGAAAGATGCGCTGCTGCGGATCGAGGTGCTCGGCCTCGCGCGGCGAGTAGCCGAAGAAGCCGGCGTCGAAGCGGTCGAAGCCGTCGAACAGCACGCCGGCCTTCACGTAGTCAGGGTCGGCCAGCGCGCGCTCGGGCACACCGCGCGCGCGCAGTTCGTCGTCGCTGAAGACGGTGACCGACTCGACGCCGTCGCGGATGTTGCGCCAGAAGGCGTCCACGTCGGGCGCGCCGGGAAAGCGGCCGGCCATGCCGACGATGGCGATCTCGAGGCCCGTGGTGTCGGGGGCAGAAAGCGGGGTGTCGTCTTGCGCGTGCATCAGAGGGTTCTTTCCGTGGGTCGGCGGCGTTGCAGCAAGGCGGCGCGCTGCTGCTGCGCGCGCTGTTTTGCCTGCGCGGCGTCGTCGGTGGCGGAAGCAGCGGCGGGGCTGCGCCCCTTCTGCTCGATGTGACGGGCGAGTGCGCCGACGGTCGGGTACTTGAAGAGGTCGACCACCGCGAGCCCCGGCTGCAGGCGGTCTTCCACCAGCCGGTGCATGCGGATCACGAGCAGCGAGTTGCCGCCGAGGTCGAAGAAGTTGTCGTGCAGGCCGACCTGCGCGACCTTGAGCAGCTCGGCCCAGATCGCGGCCAGCTTCTGCGCGACGTCACCGTGGGGGGCTTCGTAGCCTGGCGTGCCGGCGGCCGCCGGTGCGGGCAGCGCGCGGCGGTCGACCTTGCCATTGGCGCCGAGCGGGAAGCTGTCGAGCACCATCAGCGCCGAAGGCACCATGTAGTCGGGCAGCGCCTGCGCCAGCTGCGTCTTGAGCGTGGTCGCGTCGAACGATGCGCCTGCAGCGGGTGCGACGTAGGCCACGAGCGACGGGCCCGCTGCGCCCTCGTGCAGGCACACCAGCGCCTCACGCACGCCGGGCTGCTCGCGCAAGCGCGCCTCGACCTCGCCAAGTTCGATGCGGAAGCCCCGCACCTTCACCTGGTGGTCGAGCCGCTCGAGGTACTCGAGCTGGCCGTCGGCACGCCAGCGCACGAGGTCACCGGTGCGGTACAGGCGACCGCCGGCCCCGTCGAAGGGATCAGCGACGAAACGCTCGGCCGTCAGCGCTGCGCGCCCGAGGTAGCCCCGCGCGAGGCCGTCGCCGCCGAGGTACAGCTCGCCGGGCACGCCCCGCGGGACGGGCTGCAGGTCGGCGTCGAGCACATGGGCGGTGCGGCGGCCGACCGGGCGGCCGATGGGGGCGTAGCCCTGCACGATGGCCTCGGCGTCGGCGGACCACAGGGTCGGCGTGATCACGGCCTCGGTCGGGCCGTAGGCGTTCACGATGCGTGCAGGGTGCAGCACGCGGCGGACCAGCGCGAGGTCTTCGCCGGTCCAGGCCTCGCCGCCGAAGAGCGCGAGGCGCACGGCGTGGTGGAACGGCGGCTGGTCCTGCAGCAGCTGGCGCGCGTAGGCCGGCGGCAGGTCGACCACGCTGACGCGGTGGCGTTGAAGCAAGGCGTCGAGTTCGCTGGCGAGCGAGCACCACTGCGGCTGCAGCACCAGCGCAGCGCCGGTGGTCAGCGGCAGCAGGCACTGCTCGATGGCGGCGTCGACGTGCGGCAGCGCGAACTGCAGCGAACGATCGCTCGCCGTGAAGCCGCAGGTGTCGGCCATGGCCTGCAGGTGCATCGACAGCGCGCCGTGCGCGACCGCCACGCCCTTGGGGCGACCGGTGGTGCCGGAGGTGTGGATCACATAGGCCAGGTGGTGGTCGTGCAGCGTGACTTGCGGGGTCTCGTCCGGTTCGTCGTCGAGCGATGCGTCATCGACTGCGAGGCGCGCGACGGTTCCGTTCACTGAGCTGTGGCTGCCGGCCAGCAGCAGCGCTGCGCCGCTGTCGGCCAGCAACTCCGACAGCCGCTGCGGCGGGTGCGATGGGTCCATCGGCAGGTAGGTGCCGCCGGCTTTCAGCACGGCGAGCAGGCTGACTACGCGGTCGATTGGGGCATCGACGGCCACGGCGACTGGCGTATCGGGCCGCACGCCCTGGCGCAGCAGGCTGTGCGCGAGCCGGTTCGCGCGGCGGTCGAGGGCGGCGTAGGAAAGTTCGGTGTCGCCGGCTATCAGCGCGATGGCATCGGGTGCGCGGCGGACGTGCGCCTCGAACAGGCGATGCGCGGGTGTCGCGGCGGATGCGGGCGATGGGCCCGTGCCCCAGGTGTGCAGTTGCGCCTGCTCTTCGGCAGCGAGCCACGGCGCATCGCCGATGGCGCGGGCCGGGTCGGCCGTCAGCGCGTCGAGCAGCGCGCGATAGTGCGCGGCCATGCGCGCGACGGTCTCCTCGTCGAACAGCTCGGCCGCCGCGGTGAAGACGGCGCGCACCTGGCCGTCTGCGCGCTCGCGGATGTCGAGCGC
The DNA here is from genome assembly GCF_059423125.1 of Variovorax sp. GW531-E2. Taxonomy (NCBI): domain Bacteria; kingdom Pseudomonadati; phylum Pseudomonadota; class Betaproteobacteria; order Burkholderiales; family Comamonadaceae; genus Variovorax; species Variovorax sp. GW531-E2. The sequence continues at coordinate 46,376 of NZ_JBWKXQ010000006.1, forward strand.
GAGTTCGCACTGCGCGGCGCTGTCGTCCATGCGGTACTCCTCGACCGCCAGGCCCGGCAGGCCGCGCAGCACGGCCGTGTCTTCGCGCAGCAGGTTGAACATCACCTGGAACAGCGGGTTGTGGCTCAGGCTGCGCTGCGGCTGCAGGGCGTCCACGAGCTGTTCGAACGGCAGGTCCTGGTGGGCCTGCGCGCCGAGCGCGGCCTCGCGGGTCTGCGCGAGCAGTTGCGCGAACGGGGCGCGGCCGCTCAGCGTGGCGCGCAGCACCTGCGTGTTGACGAAGAAGCCGATGAGGCCCGTGGTCTCGGGGCGGTGGCGGTTGGCGACCGGCACGCCCACGCGCACATCGGGCTGGCCCGTGTAGCGATGCAGCAGCGCCTGGAAACCCGCGAGCAGCACCATGAACAACGTGGCGCCATGCGCCTGCGCGGTGGCATGCAGGCGGGCGACGAGGGCCGCGTCGAGGTCGAAAGCGTGCGAGGCCGCGCGGTAGTTGGCGACCGCGTGGCGGGGACGGTCCGTGGGCAGGGCCAGCACGGGATGGTCGCTGCCGAGCTGGGTGCGCCAGTAGGCCAACTGGCGTTCAGCCTCGCCGGCGGCGAGCCAGTCGCGCTGCCACGCGGCGTAGTCGGCGTACTGGATCGCCGGTGCGGCGAGCGGCGGCGTCTCGCCCTTCGCGTGCGCCGCATAGGCCACGCCGAACTCGTCGAGCAACACCTGCAGCGAGGCACCGTCAGACACGATGTGGTGCGTGACGATCGCGAGGATGTGGTGCGCTTCGCCGAGCTGGAGCCAGGCGGCGCGCAGCACGGGGCCGGCCAGGAGGTCGAAGGGCTCGGCCTGCAACGCGCGCGCCTGTGCGGCGGCGGCGCCTTCACGGTCGCCGTCCGGCAGCGCGCGCAGATCGATGTGGGCGAGCGCCAGCGGCGCCGTCGGCAGCACCTGCTGGCCGACCGTGCCGTCGGCCGCGGTACGGAACACGGTGCGCAGGCTTTCGTGGCGCGCGAGCAGGCCTTCGAGCGCCGCCTTCAGTGCGTCGGCATCCAGCACGCCCGACAGGCGCAGCGCCACGCCCACGTGGTAGGCGCTGTTCTGCGGATCGAGCTGCCACAGAAACCACTGGCGCGCCTGCGCATGCGACAGCGCGAGCAGCCCCGTGCGGCGCTCGGCCGGCAGGGCCAGGATCGGCTGGTGCGCGCGGCGCTGGCCGAGCGCGAGCACGCGCCGCAGTTCGCGCGCGAGGTCGCCCAGGCGCGGCTGTTCGAACAGCGCACGCAATGGAAAGTCGATGTCCCAGCGCTCGCCGATGCGCGCGGCCACCTGCGTGGCGGCGAGCGAGTTGCCGCCGTGGGTGAAGAAGTGCGCGTCGCGCGCCAGCGGCCGTTCGACGGGGCGGCGCAGCACCTCGTGCCAGACCGTGGCCAGGGCCTGCTCGACGTCGTCGAGCGCGGCTTCGGCTGTGTCGACTGCGGGGGCGCTGCCACCCAGCACGAACGCACCGTGGGCGTAGATCGCATAGGCGTCCGCCGTGCGATCGATCCAGCCCTGGCGGCAGGCGCCGCGCTGCAGCTTGCCGCTCGTGGTCTTGGGCATGCCGCCGGGGTTAAGCAGCATCACGACCGACAGCGGCTCGCCGCACTGCTCGCTCACGGCCGCGCTCAGCGCCTCGACCAGCACCTCGGGCCGCACCAGCTTCTGGATGCTGCGCGACACCTCGGCCGCGAGGCCGATGCCCTCGCCTTCCGGTCCCTCGACCGCGAAGGCCGCGACGCGGCCCTTGCGCACGGCCTCGACCTCGCGCTCCACTTCGCGCTCGATGTCCTGCGGGTACAGGTTGTGGCCGCGCACGATGATCATGTCCTTGATGCGGCCGGCCACGTAGAGCTGGCCGTCGTGCACGAAGCCCAGGTCACCGGTGCGCAGCCAGCGCGTGTCGTCCTGCACGACGAAGGTCTGCTGCGACACCTCGGGCTTGTTCCAGTAGCCGCTGCCCAGGCTCGGGCCCGAGGCCCAGATTTCGCCGACGGCGCCCTCGGCGCACACGCTCAGCGTGGCCGTGTCGACGATGCGTACCGCGTGGTGCGTCACGCTGCGGCCGCAGCCCACGAGCATCGCGCCGCCCTCCTCGCGCACCACGGCACCTTGCGCCAGGCGCGCCTTGTCGAAGGCGTGCGCGACCATGCCGGCGCCGCGGTGCCCGCCCGTGACGAAGAGCGTCGATTCGGCGAGGCCGTAGCAGGGGTAAACCGCTTCGGCCGGAAAGCCTGCGGGCGCGAAGCGTTGTTGGAACGACCGCAGGGTGTTGGCGCGCACCGGCTCGGCGCCGGAGAACGCGAGGCGCCACGACGACAGGTCGAGCCTTTGCAACTGCGCGTCGGACACGCGGTCCAGGCACAGGCGGTAGGCGAAATCGGGCCCGCCGCTGACGGTGGCGCGCAGCCGCGACACGGCTTCGAGCCAGCGCACGGGGCGCTCGAGGAAGTAGCGCGGAGACATCAGCGCCACGACGGCGCCGCGATGCATCGGCTGCAGCAGCCCTCCGATGAGGCCCATGTCGTGGTTCAGCGGCAGCCAGGTGACGAAGGTGTCGCTCGTGCAGACTGAAAGGCCCTCTTCGATCGCGCGCATGTTCGCCATCAGGTTGGCGTGCGTGACCATGACGCCCTTGGGCGCCGAGGTGGAGCCGGAGGTGTACTGCAGGAAGGCGATGTCGGTGGCGGCCGGCGTGTGCGGGCGCCATGCGTCGGCACCGGCGGCGTCGATCTCATCGACGGCGATGAGCACGGCCTGCGCAAAGGCAGCGTCCACGCCCGCCATCGCATCGCGGATGGCGGCGTGGGTCAGCACGCAGCAGGCGCCCGCGTCGGCGGCGATGCCCTCGAGCTTGCCCAGGTGGCGCTTGCGCGTGGACTCGGGCGGGAACACCGGCACGGCGACGAGGCCCGCATAGAGGCAGGCGAAGAAGCTGACAACGTAGTCGTCGCTGTTGTCCAGCATGATGAGTGCGCGGCCGCCGGGCGCGAAGGCCTGCTGCAGGTGCGCCGCGAGACCGCGCACGCGCGCGTCGAGGGCGCGGTAGCTGATGGGCGTGTCGAGTGCGGTGCCGTCGCGGTCGGTGATGGCGATCAAGGCGATGTCGTCGGGGCGCTGCGCGGCGAGGCCACGCAGATGGGTCACGAAGTCCACGGGATGCATCGGGTTCACAGGGGTTGTTCCTTGGTGTGCCAGGCCAGCGCGGCGGCATAGCCCGGCGGCGCGGACAGCGCCATCGCTTCAATGCCAGCCCACGCGGGCACGGCGCAGTCGACGGCAAGCGCGCCGTGGGCGTCGGGGTGGATGCCGACGCTTTGCAGGTGCTCGGCCATGCCGACGCCGGCGGCTTTCAACACAGCTTCCTTGCCGACCCAGCGTCGGTAGAAGGCGTGTGGCAGGTCGGCGTCGCTGCGGATCTCGCGCTGTTCGCGCGCAGTGAAGGCCATGGCGAGCAGCGCATCGGCGTCGGCCATGAGGTCGCGCGCGCAGGCTTCGATGTCGACGCCCACGCAGCGCATGCGCACCGGATCGGCCAGCGCGATGAGCGCGTGGTCGCCGGCGTGCGAGATGTTGAAGAGGGGCGCGGCGCTGTCGCTGCCGGCTTCGACGAAGGGCCTGCCGTGTGCGTCGGCACGCAGCGGCACCTCCGCCGGACGGCAGGCGAGGCGCTGCGCGATCAGGCGGCGCACGGCGGCGCGGGTGTGGGCGAAGCGCACGCGGTCGGCGCGGCGGGCGAAGCGATTGGCGCGGGCGCGTTCGTCGGGCGTGAGGTCGACCCAGGCATCGCCGTCCTCCGCCGCGAGGTCCAGGTCCAGGCGGTGCAACGCGATGCCCGGCGGCAAGGGGTCATGCCAGGGCACGAGCCGCATCGACGCCTCCTGCCGCCATCACCGCCGGCGCGAGGTGCCGCGCCAGCGCGGCCAGCACGGGGGCCTCGTACTGGCGGATGAAGAAGTGGCCGCCCTCGAACCCCTCGAGCGTGAAGCGTGCATGCGCGGTCTCGGCGGCCCAGGCCTGCATGCGCCACGGCGCGATGTCGTCCTGGCGGCCGGCCAGCACATGCAGCGGCACGGGCAGCGGCGCAGGGTCGGCGTGCACGAAGCTGCGGCACAGGCGGTAGTCGGCGCCGAGGGTGTCGAGCGTCATGCGCAGCAGCTCGGGGCTGTCGAAGAGTTCGTCGGGCGTGCCACCCTGCTTGCGCAGGTCGGCGATGAGGGCCGCGTCGTCGGTGATGTCGAGAAAGCGGTCGGGGTCGCGCTGCGACGGTGCCGCGCTGCCGGAGACGATCAGCGCGCCCGGCAGCGGGCGGTGCTGTTGCCGCTGGTGCTGCGCCATGCCCCAGGCCAGCAACGCGCCCATGCTGTGGCCGAAGAGCGCGTAGCGACCGCGCAGCACGCCTTCATGCTCGGCGCACAGCTGCGCGACCATGCGGCCGAAGTCGTCGACGAAGCGCTCGCCCAGGCGCCCGCCGCGGCCCGGCAGCTCGACCGGCACGACCTCGATCCAGCGCGGCAGCGCACGCCGCCAGCGCAGGTACATGGTGGCGCTGGCGCCCGCGCAGGGCAGGCACAGCAGGGGCAGCGAGGCCTGCATGTGCGTCAGGCGGAGGTGGAGGCGTTGTCGGTTGGCTGCTGCGCGGCCATCCAGTCGCGCAGCGACTTCGGACGCATGTCGGTCCACTGGGCTTCGACGTAGTCGAGCACGGTCTTCTTGTCGCCCTTGACGCCGTCGACGGCGCGCCAGCCGCCGGGCACGGCCTTCCAGTGCGGCCAGATGGAGTACTGCGCTTCGTGGTTGACGAGCACGATGAAGGTCTCGTCCTCGCGATCGAAACAGCTGGTAGACATGGGCGGTCCTCTTGGTAAGTGCAATGACGGGCAGGGTTTGCCCTTGCGATACAAGACGCGCCGCGAGGCTGGGTGTTTAGTCCCGCATGCGTGAAAGCCGCGCACGGCTGCGCCGCGGCGGGGCCGCAGTTGGAACTGCGAGAAAAGAGCGTGCGGGTTAGCGGGCCGCGTCTTCGGCGTCCGGCGAAGGGACGTCGTGCGCGGACGGCACCAGGCCGACGAGCAGCCAGAGGCGGGCCGCCTCGGCGTAGGTCTGGCGATGGGCGGGATCGGCGGCGAGCCATTGCGCGAGCTCGGCGCTCGCGGCGGCGTCGAGCGCGCCCTCGCCGGCGTGCTGGCGGCGAACCCACGCCCAGGCGGTCTGCCAGGTGGGGTCGCTTTGCGTGTCGTTGGGGCTGCTCATCGGCGGCCATCGTAGCGCCGATGCGGTGCGTCGGAAAACTCAGGCGGCTTGCACGAGGTAGCGGCAGCTTTCGAGTGCGGCGTCGGCGTCCTTGATCATGAAGTTCACGAGCGTGGCGGAGCAGCCCAGGCGCGTGGCGATCTCGCGCTGGGTCAGGCCACTCAGGCGGTTGAGTTCGAACGCGAGGCGGGTGCGTGGCGGCAGCGCTTCGAGCACGCGGTCGATGGCCACCAGCGCCTGCCGGCCGCCGAGCACGCGGTCGGGCGCGTCGTTGCTGCTGGGCGGGCTCACGAGCTCGACGTCGTCGCAGTAGGTGCGGTAGCTGGCCTCCACGGAATGGTGGCGGTGGTAGTCGACCGCCACGTTGCGCACCACCTGGCAGCAGTAACCGAGCGGCTTGCGGACATCGCGCACCGAAGCGCCGTCGGCGAGCTTCAGGTAGGCGTCCTGCAGCACTTCGTCTGCGAGGTCAGCGGTGCGGACGATCTTTTGCGCGACGCGCTGGAGCTGGGCACGGTTCGCGATGAAGACCTCCCCCAGCGTGGGCGCGGACGGGGAAAGCGACAGATCCATGGGTACTCCTGAAGTGTTCAAGGGCAAAGATGCAAATAAGAACTATTACCATTTGATGACGCAGGAAGGCCCTGTTTTTCCCGGTGACGCCTTCTCGTCTCTCTCCCTGTCTAGACGTTCGAGCGGCCGAAACCGAGACACCTAAAATTCCGCCCCTTACATCGCACCCGTACCCATGAACATCGTCGTCAACGAAGAACTCAAAGCCTATATCGATCCCTTGACGCCGGAGGAGTACGAAGCCCTCGAACGCAGCATCCTCACCGAAGGCTGCCGCGACGCGCTGGTGCTGTGGGGCGACGTGCTGGTGGATGGCCACAACCGCTATGGCATCTGCCAGAAGCACGGCCTGCCCTTCCAGACCGTGCAGAACACGCGCTTCAAGACGCTGCAGGACGTGCACCTGTGGATGATCGACCAGCACCTGGGCCGCCGCAGCATCTCGGACTACCTGCGCGGCGTGCTGGCGCTGCGCAAGAAGGACATCGTGGACGAGCGCCGCGCCCGCAGCACCGCCACCACGCCGACCACCCCGACCACGGCGGACGACCCGCCCTTCGACGTCGACGACGCGCCCGCTCCGACCTCCACTCCCGCTTCCGACGAAGCCCTGCCGCCGCCCGTGCCGCTGAACAGCCGCGAGGCCATCGCCCGCGCCGCGCGCCTGAGCAGCAGCCAGGTCGTGATGATCGAGAAGATCCAGAAGCAGGCTGCGCCCGAACTGGTGGCGGCCGTGAAGTCGGGCGTGATCTCGATCAACACGGCCGCGGCCGTCGCCTCGCTGCCCGCCGAGGAGCAGGTGTCGGCCGCCAACGCCGGCAAGGACGAGCTGAAGCAGGCCGCCAAGCGCGTGCGCGAGGCCAAGCGCAAGCCGCGCGAGGCCGCGCCCGAAACCGAAGAAGGCGCCGAACCGGCGGCGCTCGACGCCGTGCAGCAACTGCAACAGCGCGTGGCCGAACTCACGGCCGAGAACGCCGACCTGCGCCGGCAAGTGGCCGAGCTGCAGGCGCAACTGGCGCACTGACGCCCCGGCGGGCGCCCTTCTCCCCGCCCGCCGCTTTCCCCGCGCCTCCCTGAAACCTCGCGCGCCGCGCTGCGGCACGCGAGGCTTTGTCGCGTCCGCGACCCACTGAAAACAGTTGTTCGTAATCTTGTGTTTTTATTTGCAACAAGTGTTATATTTTTGACGCCACCTCCAAACAAACACTTTAGTTCTCCCAGCCAGCGTTGCGATCGGCGTCTCCGTCCAACTTCTTACAGTGAGTGCTTAAGTTGCAAAAAGAACGGCGATGCCGCCTCCAATCGGTGTTTTCGATGCGGTTGAACGCAACATCCCACAGCGGCCGGCCGATCGGCACGGTGGTGCGGAGGCTGCATGACGGCCGTTAACACCGTTCCCAAAAGTCAACGCGCCCTGCTGAGCTACAGCGTCGAAGGGCTGCCGCACCGCGAAGAAGTGCTGCTCAAGTCGCTGATCCGGCTGCTCGACCACCGCACGCACCAGAACTGGTCGTGGAAGGCCGAACAGGCCGACCTGCGGGTCGTCGGCGAACAGGTCGCCCTCGCCGCCGCCTCGCCCCAACCGGCGGTGCCCACGCTGACCGTCGCCCATGCCGACCCGCAACGCGGCCCTTTCCTGGCCCTGCCGCTGCACACCGATGCGCTGGAAGTGGTGCTCAACCGCCTCGGCGCGATGGTCGTCCACGCCCGCGGCCTGGGGCTGGCTACGACCGAGGTGCCGATCGGCGAACACGAAGAATTCCGCATGCTGCGCTGGCCGCCCGCGGCCGTGCTCGAGGCGCCGATCCGCCTGCGGCTGGCCACGCTGATGTCCAACCGGCCGGCGTCGGTGCTGTCGCTGCAGCAGCGCTCGCCCGCCACGCGCCAGGAGTGCGCGGATTTCCTGGCCGACCTGCAGCGCGCCGGCCTGCTCGAACGCGCCGCGCCCCCCGGCGCGCTGGTGGCGGCCTCGGCCCCCGACAGCGTCTTTCCCGACAGCCGCTTTCCGGCGCCGGCGCGCGACACCGTGCAGCCCGGCCTGCTCGCACGCATCAGGAACCGACTCGGCTTGCTGCCGTCAGGCCCTCAATGACCGTAGAACACAAGATCCTCTTCACCGGCACCATGGGCGCCGGCAAAACCACGGCCATCGCCGGCGTGAGCGAGATCCCGCCCGTGAGCACCGACGTGCGCAACAGCGACACCTCGGTGGCCAAGGCCACCACCACGGTCGGCCTGGACTACGGCGAACTCACGCTCGACAACGGCGAGAAGCTGCGCCTGTACGGCACGCCCGGCCAGATGCGCTTCGACTTCATGTGGCGCATCCTGGGGCGCGGCGCGCTCGGCGTGGTGATCCTGGTGGACAACAGCCGCCCCGATCCGCTGGCCGACCTGGACATCTACCTGGACGGCTTCGCCGAGCTCATCGCGCAGACCGCCTGCGTGGTGGCCGTGGGCCGCATGGAAGCGCACCCGAGCCCCGGCATCGACGCCTACGCCCGGCGCATGGAGGCCAAGGGCGTCGTGTGCCCGGTGCTGCCGGCCAACGTCACCGATGCGCAGCAGGTCGTGCAGCTGCTGGAACTGCTCCTGCTCCAGCTCGAGGTCTGAACGCAGGACGCCCCTCTTTTTCTCCTTTTCCTTCCATTCAGGCAGCAATGAACATCACTCCAAGAATCAGGCTTGCAGCGGAATCGGCCATCGACACCCTGATGCGGGAAATCAAGGGCGTGAAGGCCGTGGTGATCTCGACCGAAGACGGCCTGGAGCTGGCCGCGCGCGTCGAGAACACCGCGCAGGTCGCACGCCTGTCGGCCATCGCCAGTTCGCTGGCCGCGCTGGGCGCCGTGGCCGGCGAGGAAAGCCAGCTGGGCCATTGCGACAACGTGGCGATCGAGGCCACGCACGGCCACATCCTCATGCTGCAGGCGCGGCACCCCGAGATGACGCTGATCGTGAGCGTGGTCACCAGCCGCGAAGCCATCATCGGCCAGGTCCTGTACTTCGCGAAACAGGCGACGCAGCTGCTGCAGCACGCCTGACGCCGGGCATCGGCGCACCACACCCATTCGACACCGGCAGCCACCCATCCCCTTCGCCCGGGTGGCCGCCGACTTTCAGGGGCGAGGACTAGGAAAGATTTCGATGGCAAATATCAAGCAATCCATGGACGACCTGATGACCTGCGACGGCGCCCTGTGCGCGGCGCTGGTCGACTCGAGCAGCGGCATGATCCTGGGCCAGATCGGCTCGGGCGTCGATCTCGAGGTGGCCGCCGCCGGCAACACCGAAGTGGTCCGCGCCAAGCTGCGCACCATGCGCGACCTCGGCCTGAACGACAGCATCGAAGACATGCTGATCACGCTCGGCAAGCAGTACCACATCATCCGCCCGATGCAGAAGAAGGAAGGCCTGTTCGTCTACCTGGTGCTGGACAAGACCAAGTCGAACCTGGCCATGGCGCGCCGCAAGACGCTCGACGTCGAACAAGGCATGACGGTCTGAGCAGCCCGCCGCGTCCCGCGTGGCAGTTTCGCCGCGCGGACGCCTCAGGTTCGCATCAAGCGCGTGTCAGCAACGTGTTCGACGGCAGCGTCTCGTCGAGCAGCTTGCGCGCCGTTTCCACGCCCGCCACCGGCAGCAGCGCCGCGTCGAGCAGGCCCACCTGCACCAGCACGCTCGCCTGGTCCCAGTAGATGTGCTCGTGGTAGAGCTTGTCGCCGCGGAACTTGATGACCGCGAGCAGCGGGATCTCCACGCGCTTTCCGGTGGGCGCCACGCCCGGCAGCATCCACGGAATCTCGGTGGTGTGGGTGAAACAGAACAGCATCTCGTCGACCACCTGCGTCGCGCCCACGGTGCGCGAGATCGGCACCAGCGAGGTGTCGGGCGGGTTGCTGTTGACGAAGTGGTTCGTATAGAACGCGTGCAGGTTCTTGTAGCCCACGCCGCCGGTCATGGTCGGGATGTGGTTGACGTAGGGCTCAGCCACCATGGTGCCCATGGTGTCGTCGACGTTGCGGGTGCCGAACTCGTACTCGCAGTGCTTGTCCCACAGCGCGGCCAGGTCGTAGTTGGGGCCGATCGCCGACTTCAGCGCGGCCACGCTGCGCTCGTGCGCCATGAGCGCCGAGGCACGGTGGAAGTGCTCGCCGCCCACGCGCGCAAAGGCGTGGTCGACGCCGGGGTACACGTGCACCTCGACGTTCGGCCGGCCGCGCAGCGTCTGCACGATGCGGTCGCGCGCCTCGGGCGGGCAGAAACCGTCGAGCTCCGCCACGTGCAGCGCCAGCTTGCAGCGGATGCGGTCGGCCTCGTCGAGCGCGGCGTCGATGCCCACGCCGTAGTAGCCCACGGCCACATCCGCATCGGTGCGGCAGGCCGCGAGGTAGGCAAGCTTGCCGCCCAGGCAGAAGCCGAGCACGCCGACCTTGCCGCCGGGCACTTCGGGGCGCTGGCGCAGCGCGGTGATGGCGGCCTGCATGTCCTGCATGCCGAGCGCTTCGTCGAAGCCCTGGTACAGCGCGAAGGCGCGCTGCCAGTCGTCGGGCGTGTAGCCCAGCTGCACATCGGGCTCCTGGCGCCAGAACAGGTCGGGCACGAGCACCACGTAGCCTTCCTCGGCGTAGTAGTCGGCCACGTCACGCATGGTCTTGTTGACGCCGAAGATTTCCTGCGCAAGCACCAGGCCCGGGCCGGTGCCGCCGCGCGGCAGGGCCAGGTAGGCGCCGAAGCTGCCGCTGCCGTCGGCGGCCTGGATGCGGATGTCTTGCGACGAAGAGGTGGATGCCTTGTTCTGCATGGGTGTGTGACTCCGTTCAATGCTGAAAGGTGGACGTGGGGAACCAGGGGCTCACTGTACGCATTCCGGATGGCGCGTCGTGACCTGGTAGTAGCCCGAGTGAAAAACCAGCGGCTCGCCGTCGAAGCGTTCGTAGCCCTCGACCTCGCCAATGAAGATCAGGTGGTCGCCGCCGTCGTACTGCCGCACGTTGCGGCACACGAAGCGCGCGAGCACGCCGTTGAGCAGCGGCACGCCGGCCGTGCCCTCGCAGCAGTCGACGCCGCCGAACTTGTCGGCCTGCGGTGTCGAGAACTGGCGCGACAGGTGGTGCTGCGGCGCGGCCAGCACGTTGATCGCGAAGTGGCTCGCGCCGGTGAAATCGGCCACGCTGGGCGCCTGCCGCGCCAGGCTCCACAGCACCAGCGGCGGATCGAGCGACACCGACGAGAACGAGTTGGCCGTCATGCCGACGCGGCGCCCGTCGAGCGCGCGCGTGGTGATGACGGTGACGCCGGTGCTGAACTGGCCCAGCGCCTTGCGGAAGTCGCGCCGGTCGAAGCGGTCGACCGCGGCCTCGCGCGCCTTGGCTTCGAGAAAACGGTCGGCCTCGGCCGCGTCGAACCACCAGGGCGCGAAGTTGCGCGGGTCGTCGAAACCGTTGACCACCGCGCTCGCCACGGCCGGCCTGTGCGTGGCGCTCTGCAGCAGCTTCTGCAGGTGCGGCGCGGGCGGCGTGAGCAGGCTGTGCGTCCAGTCGGTGGCCCAGCGCGCGTAGCCCTCCCAGTAGCGGTCGAAGGTCTGCTGCATCCACGCGGCATCGAAAGGCGCGTCGCCATGTTCGAGGATGCGCTTGAGGTAGATGTCGGCCGCCTTGGCCGCGTTGTTCGAGCCCTGCCCCGTGATCGGGTCGTTGAGCACGACGGCGTCGGCGAGCCCCAGCACCGGGCGGCCCGAGGGCAGCGTGGCGACCGGGTGGCGCACCACGGGCGTGACGCGGCCACGCAGCACGCCGTGGTCGTCGGTGAGCTCGATGTGTTCGCAGCGCTCGGCCTCCCACGGCAGGAAGGTGGCAAGGATCTGCTTGCTGCGCGCCAGGTGTTCCTGCGGCGTCTTCACGTCGTCCCAGCAGTCCATGGGGCCGCCGGGCACGCCTTCGAACACCATGATCTCGCACGGGCCGCTGGTGGTGAGCGCGGGGAACACGAAGTACTCGCCGACACCCGGAATGAGGTTGAAGCTCACGGCCGCGAACGGCTCGCGCGGGCGCATGCCCTTCACGTAGGTGAGCGCCAGCGCGCGCTGCGGCGCGTCGAAGGGCGAGCGCGCCGCATCGCGCGGGAACAGCGCCGAGATCTCGCCCTTGCCGCTTGCGACGACCACGAGGTCGTGCGTGCGCGCGCATTCTTCCAGCGTGTCGATGTCCGCGTCCTGGTGCACGAGGCGGCCGCCACGCGCCTCGAAGAGTTGCATCCACGCAGAGATCTTCAGGCGCTGGTCGACCGACTGCGCGGGGCCGTCGAGCCTGGCCTCCCACGCGATGGCGCGCTGGCCTTCCGGGCTGCGCACCGACATGCCGATGCCCTCGACCACCGGGCAGGTGTCGGCCCAGCTGTCTAGCCCCAGTTCGCGCTCGGTCTGCAGCGCGGTCTCGAACATGCACTGGCTGGACATCACCGGCCCGTCGAAGATCTCCTGCGCCGTGCGGTTCGCATACACCGTCACGGCGTACCCTTTCGCCCGCAGGCCCAGTGCGAGCTGCATGCCGGACTGGCCGGCGCCGACGATGGCCACGCGTCGTGTCATGCGCTGGCTCCGCCTACGCAGCTGCCGCAGCAGCCGCGCAGGTGTCGAGGTAGCGATCGGCCTCCTGCGGGTCGGCGAACCACGGGAAGAAGGTGCGCGGATCGTCGAAGCCGTTGGCGATGGCGCTGGCCATCGGCGGCACGGCGCCGGCACTGCCGAGCAGCTTGAGCACGTGCGGCGGCGGCGGTGCGAGCAGCATGTTGGTCCAGCGCGTGACCCACTGCGCATAGCCGAACCAGTAGCGGTCGAAGGTCTGCTGCATCCACGGCGCATCGGCCGCGCCCTCGCCGCGCGCCAGGATGCTTTTCAGGTACGTGTCGGCGCACTTGGCCGCGTTGTTCGAGCCCTGCCCGGTGATCGGGTCGTTGAGCACCACCACGTCGGCCAGGCCGAGCACCTTGCGGCCCGAAGGCAGCGTGGCGATGGGCTTGCGCACGGTGGGCGCGAAGCGGCCGGCGAGGATGCCGTTGTCGTCGGTGAGTTCGATGTCGGCGCAGCGCTCGGCCTCCCAGGGCGTGAAGGTGTCGAGGATCCACTTGCTGCGCGCCAGGTGCTCCTGCGGCGTCTTCACGTCGGTCCAGCAGTCCATCGGGCCGCCGGGCACGCCTTCGAACACCATGATCTCGCACGGGCCCGTGGTGGTGAGCGCCGGGAACACGAAGTACTCGCCCACGCCCGGAATCAGGTTGAAGCACACGGCCGAGTACGGCGTGCGCGGGCGCATGCCCTTCACGTAGGTGAGCGCCAGTGCGCGCTGAGGCTGGTCGTAGGTCGACTTGGCGGCGTCGCGCTCGAAGAGCTTGGAGATCTCGCCCTTGCCGCTGGCCACCAGCGTGAGGTCGTGGCTGCGGGTACAGGCCTCGAGGTCGTCGATGCCGGCGTCCTTGAAGACCAGCTCGCCGCCCTTCTGCTGGAACAGCGCCATCCACGCCGGCACCTTCACGCGCTGGTCGACCGACTGCGCGCTCGAGTTCAGCCGCGCCGCCCATTCGATGGCCTTGGCGCCCTTCTGCTCGGGGTGCGGCACGGCGAAGCCGATGCCGTCCACCGTGGGGCAGTCGCTGGCCCAATGGTCGAGCCCGAGGTCGCGCTCGACCTGCAGCGCGGTGTGGAACATGCACTGGCTCGACATGACCTTGCCCTGGCGGATGTCGTCCGCCGTGCGGTTGCTGTACATGGTGACCTCGTAGCCTGCGTCCAGCAGGCCCAGTCCCAGTTGCAGGCCCGACTGGCCTGCGCCGACGATGGCGATTCGCTTCATGGCTTGCTCCTTCTGTGTTGTCTCGTGGGGGTGTTGTTGTCGATGCAGATCAGGGTTCCATCAGGCGGGGAATGGCCGGCACGGCCTGCTCCGGGCCCATGGCGGAGTAGCCGCCGTCCACCGCGTAGTCGGCGCCGGTGACGAAGCTCGCGTGCTCGGAGCACAGGAACAGCACCACCTGCGCCACCTCGTCGGGGTCGCCGACGCGCCCCAGCAGGTGGTAGGGCGCGGCCACGCGGTCGGTGCGCGCGCGGTCGCCGCCCGTGAGCTGGTCCATCACGGCCGACCAGGTCCATCCCGGCGAGACGCTGTTCACGCGGATGCGGTCGGGGGCGAGGTCCATCGCCATGTTGCGCGTGAGCTGCGCCATCGCGGCTTTGCTCACGGGGTAGAGCCAGCGCCCGGTCTGGGCCACGCGCGACGAGATGCTGGTGAAGTTGACCACCGCCCCACCGCCGGCCGCCACCATGTGCGGGTGCGCCGCCTGCAGCATCGCAACGGCGCTGGCCACGTTCACGTTGAACGAGGTGAGCCAGTCGGCGCGCGGCGACTTGAAGCCGTCGTCCACGTACGAGCACGCCAGGTTCACCAGAAAGTGCACGCCGCCGTGGCGGGCCGCGGCCTCGTCGACGCAGGCCTTCACCTGCGCGTCGTCGGTGATGTCGGTGCGCACGAAGCGCACCCCGGCGCCCAGCGCGTCGGCCAGCGGCTGGCCCTTGTCGGCGTCGATGTCGGCGATGACCACCTTCACGCCCGCCGCGTGAAAGGCGCGCACCACGCCGGCGCCTATCAATGTCGAACCACCCGTGACGATGGCGCTTTTGCCTTCGAGTCCCTTGAACATGACGCTTGCTCTCCTCGGTTGAATCGCCGGTTCGGCGAATGGGCCAAAGGTAGAGCGCCGGGCCTCGCCGGCCGATCCGGAAAACGCAGGCGCTGTCCCTGCCGCGCAGGTTTTTTCGGGGGTTCCAAGGGACGGCCCGAATTGTGGGCTGGAAGGCTTTTTGCTACGGTCTGCCCGCTTCCCTATGGAAACCGCCACCGCCCCCCGGCTGCCGCTGCAGCGTTACCGTTTGTTCGAGAGCCACGACATGGACGAGGCACGCGAGAGCGTGGCCCGCGTGTTCTGCCCCCACGGCCTCACGATGCTGCGCCCACGCACCGAACTGGACGCCTGCCACCACAGCGCGCGGCTGCACCGCGATGTGAGCCTCAATTACGTGCAATACGGTCCCGGCGTCCAGATCGACCCGGGCTACCTGCAAGACTTCTTCTTGTTGCAGATTCCGTTGCGCGGCGGCGCCGACATCCGCTGCGGCGGCCAGCAGGTCGAGGCCACGCCGCGCGTCGCCTCGCTGCCCTCGCCCACCGAACTGCTGTCGATGCGCTGGGCCGACGACAGCCCGCACCTGATCGTGCGGATCGCGCGCGCGGCGCTGCTGTCGCGGCTCGAGGCGCTGCTGCAGGCGCCCGTGCGCCAGCACCTGGTGTTCGACCTCGGCGTGCCGCTGGACAACCCCGCGCTCGCGCCGCTGGTGCACTTCATCGACTACCTGCGGCTCACGCTCGATGCCGGCAATGCACTGCAAGGCGGCGGGCGCCTGGCCGAGCATGCCGAGGAGTACCTGATGTCGAGCCTGCTGATGTCGGCGGGCCACAACCACTCGCGCGCCCTGGCCGGCGACGCGCAGCGCCACCTGCTGCCACGCGCGGTGCGCAAGGCGCAGGAGTTCATGGCCGCGCACGCCGAGCAGCCGCTGTCGCTGGCCGACGTGTGCCGCGAGGCCGGCTGCAGCGCACGCTCCCTGCAGATCGCGTTCCGCCAGCATGCGGGCCAGGGACCGATGGAGTTCCTGCGTGAGCTGCGGCTGGACCGGGTGCGCGCCGAGCTGCAGGCCGCGTCGACGCAGATTGGCGTGCGCGACGTGGCGGAAAAATACGGCTTCCTTCACCTGGGCCATTTCGCCGCCCAGTACCGCGCACGCTTCGGCGAGCGGCCCTCGGACACCCGCGCGCGCCACGCACCGGCGGAACACTGACCCGGCGCGTCGGGCTCAGGCCCGGTCGCGGTGGTCGGCCTCGCCGTGCTTCCAGTAACCCTTGGCGGTCAGGCGCGTGCGCGCCAGGCCCTGGTCGTTCAGGAAATGGGCGCGCAACGTGCGCACCACGCCCGACTCGCCCGCCAGCCAGATGTAACCGGGCCCCGCCGGCTGCGGCCGGTGCATCAGCTGCTGTTGCAGCGCCAGCCCCGGCTCGGCCGGATCGCCGGTGAGCCAGCAGGTGCGCAGCACGGCCTGGCTGCGGATCTCCTGCACATCGGCCGCCGTGGGCACTTCGACATAGGTCTTGAGGCGGATCTCCGGCCCGAGGGTCGCGGCAATCGACTGGATCGCAGGCAGCGCGGTCGCGTCGCCGGCCAGCATCACCCAGCGCGCGTCGTCCGGGAGCGCGAAACCGCCGTCGCGCGGCCCGGCGAAGCCGATGCGTTCGCCCGGCTGCGCCCGTGCCGCCCAGGCCGAAGCGGGGCCTTCGTGGCCGCTGTCGCCGTGCAGCACGAAGTCCAGCTCGAGCGTGGCGGCGACGCGGTCGATGCGGCGAAGGGTATAGGCCCGCCCTTCGCCGCCGGGCACGAACACCTTCACCCAGGCGCCGGGTTGGTCGGCTGCCGCGTGGCGCAAGAAGGCCGCGACATCCGGGCCGCCGAGGGTGATGCGGCGC
Source organism: Variovorax sp. GW531-E2 (assembly GCF_059423125.1). Lineage (NCBI taxonomy): Bacteria > Pseudomonadati > Pseudomonadota > Betaproteobacteria > Burkholderiales > Comamonadaceae > Variovorax > Variovorax sp. GW531-E2. Next base: position 62,800 of record NZ_JBWKXQ010000006.1, read on the forward strand.
ATGTGCGGCGTCACGAGGCGGCACTGGAGGACATGGGCGTCCAGCCGCGTGCCTCGTTCGGGTGGGACCTCGGCGATTGGCTGCAGGAGCGGGAAGGCGGAAGGCAACGCACGCGGCGCGTGGGCCTCGGAGGCATTGGCTGTCATGGTGTGTGTATCGATTCGGATGTTGCGAACTCTTGAATGCGAGCATTTGCTCGGTTTTTCTTAGAATACGAGCCTTCACTCGCATTGAAAACTCGCATTCGGAACGCCCGATGAAATCCCTTCCCCAGCCAAGAAAGGCGCCGCGCCAGGCGCGCTCCCAGCAGATGGTCGAGGTCATTCTGGAAGCCACAGCTCGCGTTCTGGGAGAACGCGGCTATGCCGGCACCAACACCAACGTGGTCGCCGAACGCGCCGGCGTGAGCGTGGGTTCGCTCTACCAGTACTTCCCGAACAAGGACTCGCTGATCACGGCGCTGCACGAGCGGCACGCGGGTCAGATGTACGCGGTGATCGACGAGGTGCTGGCCGCCTCGCGTGCGCGCAGCCTGCGCGGGCGCGTGCAGGCCATGGTGCGCGCGCTGCTCGCGGCGCATGCGCTCTACCCGGCGCTGCATCGCGTGCTCGAAAAGGAGTTTCCCTTCTTCGATGCGCCGCGCGAAGAGAGTGCGGCCGACCACGACATCTTCCGGCGCGTGCGCCAGCTGCTGGACGAGCACCGCCCCGAGCTCGCGCCGCGCAACCTCGACCTCGCCACCTGGGTGGTGCTGCAGATCATGGAGACGCTGGTGCATGCGGCCATCATCGAGCCGCCCGCGCAGTTCGAGCCGGCCGCGCTCGAGGCCTCGATCGTCGATGCGCTCATGGGCTATCTCTGCGGCCCGGCCGGGCGCTAGACAGTGGGATCTCATGCGTGAACCTCCAGGAAGACGGGGACAGACACGGAAACACGTCCCCTCCTGCGCATGACAAATGAAAAGGAAAAATGGGAAGCCCAACCGCGCACGCCCTGCACCGCGCGGCTCCAATCTGGCAAAGGTTGTGCGGGTACTGAGCGGATTCGGCCGCATCCGGCCTAGACTCCCCCGCATGAACGCCCAGCCCTTCCTCCACACCCTGACGTCCCGCCCCGGCGGTTGCACGCCTGCGTGGGCGCGGATGACAGCGGCGGCCCAGCAGACGCCCGCACATTCCTGAGCCCGGCGGTCCGCCTCTTTCCCCTCTCTCTTTTCAGCGCAAACCATCGACCGCCGGGCACCTGCCCCGCGCGGCTGCGCCCCCGTCATCCGGGGTCGCGTTCGACTGGAGTGCGTCATGCATCATCATCAGGTTCAGCGGGAGCACGCCCTTCCCGGAGGCGGCGTCGCATCCAGCACGCCGTCTTTTCAATCCATCCTCGCCGTCACCGACCTGTCGGCGCGCGGCAACCGCGCGGTCGAACGCGCCGCCCTGCTCGCGGCCGAGCACGGCGCGCTGCTGAAGCTCGTGTACGCGCCCGCGGACCTGGCGCCGCTCGCGCACGCCGAGGCGGCGACCGCCCTCGCGGGGCTGGCCCGCGCCATGGCCTCGCGCTTCGATGTGCTGGTCAAGCAGGTCGCGGGGCCGGGCGGCGGCCTCGCGCAGATCGTGGACGAGGCGCGCTACGTCGACCTCGTGGTGCTGAGCCACGAACGCGACCGCTCGCCCGCCGCCTTCTTCACCGGCCAGCCCGTGGAGCGCCTGTTGCGGCAGCTGCGCTGCCCGGTGCTCGTGACGCGGCTCGACACGCGCCTGCGCTACAGCCGCATCCTCGTGGCCGTCGACTTCACGCCCGCCTCGCGCGAGCTCGTGAGCCTGGCCCACGGACTGGACCCCGACGCCGCGCTGGAGCTGTTCCACGCGCTCAACACGATGCACGAGAGCAAGCTGCGCTACGCCGAAGTGTCCGAGCACGCCATCAAGACCTACCGCCACGACAGCATGCGGCAGGCGCGCGAGCGGCTGTTCTCGCTCACCGACTCGTCGAGCGCGCGGCGCAACCGCGTGCTGTCGGCCATCGGCCGCGGCGACCCGGCGCGGCAGGCCACGGTGCAGCAGCAGCATGCGCGCGCCGAGCTGCTGGTGGTCGGCAAGCGCCGCGCCCATCCGCTGGCCGACTTCCTGTTCGGCAGCGTGGCGCAGCGCGTGCTGTGCTGGGCCACGGGCGACGTGCTGGTCGTGCCCGCGGACCGCCGCGCCGACACCCCGTCGCTCGTCATTTCGAGGAAGCTGCAAGATGTTCGCTGAAGACCCCCTCACCAAGTACCCGCTGCGCCAGTCGCTGCTGCCCGGCGCCGAAGGCCTGGCCGTCTTCGCCCAGCGCGGGCCGGTCGACTGGCTCTCGCGCCCCGACCAGTACGTGTTCATCTGCGAAGGACGCGGCGGCCGGATCTACGCGGCGAACGAGGCCGCGCTCGAAGAAGCCCAGCAGCTGATCCGCGACGCGCACGGCGACCAGGTCGTCTCGCGCGAACCCGAGATCCACACCTTCGTCGATCCCGCGCTCGACGCGGTGGTCGAGCCGATCATGTTCCTGCGCCTGAAGAGCCCGCGCGCCTACGCCACCGTGCTGCGCGACGAGCTCGACCGGCGCCGCGCGGACGTGAAGGAAGAAGACCTGCAGCGCCACGACGTCGTGATCCGCGCCGAGGTGCGGCTGGCCGACCTCATGGGTTACGCGAAGTCGGCACTGGCGATGTCGAACGGCTCGGCGGTGATCTGGAACTGGCTGCTGCGCTACGGGATGGCCTGAGGGCTGCGACCAGGCGCCTCGTCCCCTCCCACAAACCCGGTAGCCGGATTTCGGCCTGCGCGGCTAGATTTGCGGCATGGCCGACAACCCGTTGTTCCTCTTCTTCACGATGACCGAGAAATTCTCGGACCACCTGAACGCGACCGGCGCCTATCCGGAGAAGTTCGTGCTGAACATTGCGCAGCACGACACCTACCTGCGCGACGTGGCGCTCTTCAACGCGGGCCGCCAGCGCCCCCTGGACCCGGCCTTGCACATGGGCATCCGCATCGAGATCGATGCGGCCTCGCCGGGCGTGATGGTGGCCTCCGACGGCACGCAGGTCCTGCTGCTGGGGTAGCGCTGCGCCTGAACTCGCGCAACCTGGGAAGGCGCGAACCGGTCAATGACCGGACAGGGCGCCCGATCAAAACCGGCGCACCGCCAGGCAAAGGCGGCTGACGAGATCCTCCGCAGAATCGGACTCCCCTCGGAGCGACGCGCATCGCCAAGCGTCGATCGAAGTCCAAATGAATCTGAATCTGGGAACTGCTGCGTTCTTCACGGCGCTGGCGGAGTTTGTCCTTGCCGCCGGCATGCTGGCGCTGTGGGCGAAGGGACGCGCGCGCTATCTGCTGGTCTGGGGCGTCGGCTTCCTTGTCTTCGGGATCGGCGCCTTGCTGCTCATCCTGCGGGACAGGATCCCCGACTTCTTCTCCATCCTCCTCGGGAATTTCCTCACGACACTGAGTTCGGTCCTGTTCTACGTGGGCATCTGCCTGTTCTTCGATCGGCGCCGCGCGTGGCTGCCCTGGATGGCAGGGGTACTGGCCGTGGAAGTGGCATTGCTGGCCTGCTTCTCCTATGTCACGTACGACACCTCGGCGCGTGTCTACGTGTACGGCGCGGCCCAGTCGGTGATCGCCCTGATGACCCTCCAGGCACTGTGCACGATGGGTCGTGGGCGCGGGGGAAACAGCAACCCCGAAGTGGTCGTCGTCGCCTTGCTGGCGTTGCTGGTCCATGGCGCACGCCTGGTCGGCACGCCCTTCTTTCCCGTGCCACAGGATTTTCTGGCGTCGGGCAATTTCCAGACCCTGCTGGCCTTCGGCTTGAAGTTGACCCACATCGGCTACGCGCTCGCGTTCGGCAACATGCACGCCGCCGCGTTGCATGCCGATCTGCGCGCGGCCCTTGCCCACATCGAGGCCAAGGCCCATCAGAAAGTCGAGATCCTGGGCTACATCGGCCACGACTTGCGCGCACCGCTTGCGACGATCGGCGGGTACGCGTCTCTCCTGCTCGCCGATGCGCACGACACGCAGCGCAAGCACCTGCTGACCATCCAGCGCAGCGTCAAGTACCAGCTCCACCTGATCGACGAACTGCTGGAGTACGCCAAGGCAGAGCTGCAACCGCTGACGGTCCACCCCGTCACCACCGACCTGCCGCGCCTGCTGGACGACATTTCCGACTACGCCGTCGCCCTGTGCGCGCAGCGGAACAACCGCTTTCGCTACCGTCCTTCCGAGCGAATGCCCCGAGAGATCGGCCTGGACGGAAAGCGCATGCAGCAGGTGCTGCTGAACCTGCTGTCCAACGCCGCCAAGTTCACGCGCGACGGTGTGGTGACCTTGTCGGTCACGGCCAGGCCAGAGGGGCGCGTCTGTGTCTTGAGCTTCGCTGTCAGTGACACCGGGATCGGCATCGACATGAGCCGCAACATCGACATCTTCGGCGCCTTCCAACAGATGCACCCCGCGAGCGGCAGCACGGGACTGGGCCTGTTCATCGCGCAGCGCATCGTCTCGGCCATGGGCGGAACGCTGAGCGTGGCCAGCGTGGCCGGTCAGGGTGCGACGTTCTCCTTCACGCTGTCGGTGCCGGTCGATGCCTCCGAAGCGGACTGGCCCGTCGTCGCGCAGCGGGAGACCGCGCCTGGCGAAGCATCACCGACGCCCGCGATGCCCCGACATGCCATGCCGGAGGATCGCGCCCTGGACGAACTCGCCAGTCTGGCGCTTCAGGGTCGCGTCACGGACATCGAGCACTGGATCGAACGCCACGCCGACGAAGCCGCCTACGCGCCGTTCCTGGCTCTGCTTGTCGACCTGCTGGAGCGGTTGGACCTGCGCGGGATTCACGCGCTGGTGAACCGCCCCGCCAAGTCCTAGATGTGCAGCGCCGCCAGCGCGCCGATCGCCACGCCCGCGACGGCGACGCCGTACATGGCGCGCTCCAGCCATTTCTTCCGGGTGAGCAGCGCAATGGCCGCCAGCGCGATGGAGACCTGCAGCACGGTGGTGGCCTGCGCCCAGCGGTGGTGCTGGTGCATCTGCGTCTCGGACTGCGCGTCCCAGCGGCTGGCCTCGTCCTCCAGCTTCTTGGCGGCGGCCTGGATCTCGGTCTTCTCCTGCTCGTAGCGGGTGACCTTCACCTGCCAGCCCTGGCGACGGCCGTCGTCGGTGGCGGTGTCGCGTGCGAACTCCGCCAGCGCCTGCTTGGTGCTCTTCGACTGGAAGTAATTCCACTGATTCGAAGCCTCGGTCTTCTTGATGGCCGCGTTGTTCTTGTAGAGGCCGGCGTTCGCCTGCGTGGCCCCGCCCATGTACGCGAAGATCGCGCCCGCCGTCGCAATGGCAGCGGTGCTCACAGCGATCTTTCCCGTCGTGCTCATGCCTTTCGCTGAAGAGGCTGCACCCTCATGGCCGTGGCCGTGGCCGCCGGAGGCGGCATGTTCGAGTTCGTGATCGTGCGGACCATGCACGTGAAAGCCGTGTCCTGACATGAAGTTCTTCTAGGCGTTGTTGTTGGAAATCTGGAGGGCGCGCGAGTATGCCCGGACTTCATGCGTCGATGGCTCGGGGAAAGTCCTGTCGGCCCTGCGGAGGCGCAGGGCTCGCAGGCAACCGCCGTGAGCGCGTGGCTGCGCTCCGGAAACGCGCTGCGCTCAGGTCAACCGCGCGTGCGTGCGAGCCGGGCCTGGCCGCAGATCACTGATGCCAGGTCCGGCAGATTCGCAGGGATCGACGTTCCCGATGTCAGTCGCGATCCTCGTAGTAGCGACGGTGCTGCTCGCGCTCCCACTGCCGGCGACGCCATTCACGGCGCTCTGCGCGCCGTTCCTCCCAGCGTTGCGCGCGACGCTCTTCCCAACGGGATTCAGGCTCGTAGTAGACAGGTGCCGGGGCGGAGTAGACCGGCTGTGCGGGCTGGTAGTAGGTCGGGGCTGGCCTCGAATAGACAGGCGCCGGCTCGTAGTAGACCGGTGCGGGCTCGCTCACGACCACGCCAGGCAGGTTGACGCCAATGGACCAACTGGTGGCCGCACTGGCCGATGCAGCGGTGAACAAGGCTGCGGCAGCAACGAGACCTGCGAAACCCAGCTTGAGAGTGGCTCGGGGAAAAGTCATTTCATCTCCTGGAGGGCGAGAAATAGCCCTGATGCACAACCAACGCCTGGCCTTGCGGCGGCGCGTACATCGCCACGGTGAAGAACGTTCCCAAATGTCACGCTGCCAGCTGGTAGTGGTGGGGTTAGCCGGAATCCCTGGAACAAATGCCAATCCGCGCCCAAGCCCCGGAGCAAAACAAAAAGCCCCAGTAGCAGAACTGCTACTGGGGCTTGTGTTTGGCGGAGTGGACGGGACTCGAACCCGCGACCCCCGGCGTGACAGGCCGGTATTCTAACCAACTGAACTACCACTCCTGGTAGACAACGTTCGTTCCTTGCGGAACCGAGTGTTGACGACTCGTGCCGACTTCACCGAAGTGAAACTGGCGACCCTACGGGGATTCGAACCCCGGTAGCCACCGTGAAAGGGTGGTGTCCTAGGCCTCTAGACGATAGGGTCAAAACCTTGGACGTGCTGCGATCAGCATCTCTAACCTACTCGACACTTTGATGGTGGAGGTAAACGGGATCGAACCGATGACCTCTTGCATGCCATGCAAGCGCTCTCCCAGCTGAGCTATACCCCCGTGTGGGTGTCGAGCCTCGAATTATAGCCCGATTTTTCAGGCCTTTTTCAATCGCTCGATAACTTTTTCGCGGGAAAAAATTTCGAGCACTGAATCGAGGGACGGTGTCTGCGATGTTCCCATCACAAGCACTCGTACTGGCATCGCTAACACGGGCATTTTCAGCGCGTGTGTCGCGAGGACTTCCTTGATCATAACTGCGATTTCGGCCCTCTCCCAGGCGACCGTCATCAATTTTTCAACGAGTGTTGCGATCGCGGGCTTCACTGCATCGGTGATGTGCTGCGCGCGGTCTGCATCGCTCACTTCGATGTCCGCATAGAAGGCCGCAGCCCAACCAGCGAGCGCCACCGTGGTGTCGCAACGGTCTTTGAAGAGCGCACAGATCGCAGGCAGACGCTCATCGGCGACGATGCCGCGCTTTTGCAACTGCGCTGCAACAAGCGGCGCGAGCTCGTCGCCGCTCCTGGCCTTGATGTACTGCGCATTCACCCATGCAAGCTTGGCCGCATCCCACTGCGCGGGGCTCTTCGACAGGTGCGATCCGTCGAACCAGCTCACCATCTGCTCGCGCGTGAAGAGCTCGTCGTCGCCGTGGCTCCAGCCCAGGCGCGCGAGGTAGTTGAGCATGGCTTCGGGCAGGTAGCCGTTGTCCTCGTACGCGGTGACGCTCACGGCACCGCGGCGCTTCGAGAGCTTCTGTCCGTCGTCGCCAAGAATCACGGGCACATGGCCGAACTGCGGCAGCGGTGCGCCGAGCGCGCGGAAGATGTTGATCTGCCACGGCGTGTTGTTGATGTGCTCGTCGCCGCGGAACACGTGCGTGATGTTCATGTCCCAGTCGTCGACCACCACCGCGAAGTTGTAGGTGGGCACACCATCAGGACGCAGGATGATCAGGTCGTCGATCTCGCGGTTGTTGATGGTGATCTCGCCCTTGACGAGGTCGTTCCACGTCACGTCGCCTTCGGGCGGATTGCAGAAGCGCACCACGGGCGGCACGCCTTCGGGCACGGGCGGCAGCACCTTGCCGGGCGCCGGACGCCAGCGGCGGTCGTACAGCGTCTTCTCGCCGCGCGCGCGTTGCGCTTCGCGCATCTCGTCGAGTTCGGCCGGTGTGCAATAGCAGTGGTAGGCGGTGCCGGCCGCGAGCATCTGCGCGATGACTTCGCGGTAGCGCTCGAGGCGCTGCATCTGGTAGATCGGGCCTTCGTCGTAGTCGAGGCCGAGCCAGTGCATCGACGCGAGGATCTGGTCGGTCGAGTCCTGCGTGGAGCGGGCCACGTCGGTGTCCTCGATGCGCAGCACGAACTCGCCGCCGTGGTGGCGCGCATAGGCCCACGAATAGAGTGCGGTGCGCGCCGTGCCCAGGTGCAGGAAGCCGGTGGGAGACGGTGCGATGCGGGTGCGAACTTTGCCGGTCATGAAATGAAAAATCAGGAAGTCAGGGTGCTCAGGCCGCGCGAAAGGTCGGCCGTGATGTCGTCGATGTATTCGAGGCCGACCGCGAGGCGGATCAACCCCTGGCTGATGCCGGCAGCCTGGCGCTGCACTTCGGTGAGGCGGCCGTGCGAGGTCGTGCCGGGGTGCGTGATGATGGTCTTGGTGTCGCCCAGGTTGGTGGCGATGCTCACGACGCGCGTGCTGTTGATCACGTGGAAGGCGTTGGCGCGCGCGGCGTCAGGCGTGTCGCCGACCACGTCGAACGACACCACCGCCCCGCCCCGCCCCGACTGCTGGCGCATCGCGAGTTCGTGCTGTCCATGCGAGGCAAGACCGGGGTAGTACACGTGCGCAATGCCGGGCTGCTGCTCGAGCCACTGCGCCACGGCCAGCGCGTTCGCGCATTGCGCCTTCATGCGAATGCCGAGCGTTTCCATGCCCTTGAGCACGACCCACGCATTGAATGGCGACAGCGCCATGCCGGCGGTGCGCACCACGGGGCCGAAGACATCGACGATGAGCTTCGACGGACCGCAGATCGCGCCAGCCATCACACGGCCCTGGCCGTCGAGGTACTTGGTGCCCGAATGGATGATGAGGTCAGCGCCCAGCTCGGCCGGCCGCTGCAGGATCGGCGTGCAGAAGCAGTTGTCGACCGCGAGCAGCGCGCCCACGCCGTGGGCCAGGTCGGCCAGTGCCTGGATGTCGCAGACTTCCGTCAGCGGGTTGGTCGGCGTCTCGGCAAACAGCAGCTTGGTGTTGGGCTTGAGCGCGGCGCGCCACTCGGCCACGTCGGTCTGCGAGACGAAGGTGGTCTCGACGCCGAACTTGGCGAACTCCTTGCCGAACAGGTTCAGCGTGGAGCCGAACACCGAGCGCGAGCAGATCACGTGGTCACCGGCCTTGAGCAGGCCCATGCACATCATGAGGATCGCGCCCATGCCGGTGGAGGCGCCGATGGCGGCCTCGGTGCCTTCGAGTGCGGCCAGGCGCTGCTCGAAGCTGGCGACCGTCGGGTTCGAGGTGCGCGAGTAGGTGAAGCCGGCCTCGGTGCCGGCGAAGCGGCGGGCCGAGGTTTCGGCGTCGGGCTGCACGAAGCCGCTCGTGAGGAACAGGGCCTCCGAGTGCTCGCCGTGCTGGCTGGGCGCCAGGCCGGTGCGCAGCGCGAGGGTGTCGCGGTGCAGGCCGGGCGGCAAGGTGCGTTCGTCTTGGCTCACGTCGGCCCTCTCTTCTTTCTCTTACTCGCTGGGGTTCGGCAGGGCGAGGCGCGAAGCGTCTTCTTCGTTTTCCTCGATGCGCGGACGGTTGCCGTTCATGCGCGAGATGGCTTCGGTGTCGATGTCACCGGTCACGTACACGCCGTCGAAGCACGAGGCGTCGAAACCGGCGAGCTTCGGGTTGAGCGAACCGATGGCACGCTTCATGGCGTCGACGTCCTGGTAGATCAGCGCGTCGCAGCCGATGAGCTCGCGGATTTCCTCGACGGTGCGGTCGTGCGCCACGAGTTCGTCCTTGGTCGGCATGTCGATGCCGTAGACGTTCGGGTAGCGCACCGGCGGCGCGGCGCTGGCCAGGTAGACCTTGCGCGCGCCGGCGTCGCGCGCCATCTGCACGATCTCGCGGCTGGTGGTGCCGCGCACGATGGAGTCGTCGACCAGCAGCACGTTGCGGCCCTTGAACTCGCTGCCGATCACGTTGAGTTTCTGGCGCACCGACTTCTTGCGAACGCCCTGCCCCGGCATGATGAAGGTGCGGCCCACGTAGCGGTTCTTCACGAAGCCTTCGCGGTACGGAATACCCAGGAGGTGCGCGAGCTGCGTGGCGCTCGGGCGGCTCGACTCGGGAATCGGGATGATCACGTCGATCTGGTTCGGCGGCACGGTCGAGACCACGCGCTTGGCCAGCGTTTCGCCCAGGTTCAGGCGTGCCTGGTAGACCGAGATGCCGTCGAGCACCGAGTCGGGACGCGCGAGGTACACAAACTCGAAGATGCACGGGTTGAGCGACGCGCCCTCGGCGCACTGCATCGAGTGCACGTTGCCTTCGAGGTCGATGAACACGGCTTCGCCCGGCTCGATGTTGCGTTCGAACACGTGACCCGAGCCTTCGAGCGCGACCGATTCGCTGGCCACCATGACGGTGCCGTCGGCGTTGCGGCCCATGCACAGCGGGCGGATGCCGTAGGGGTCGCGGAAGGCCAGCAGGCCGTGGCCGGCGATCAGCGAGACCACGGCGTACGAGCCGCGCAGGCGCTTGTAGACGTTCTTGACGGCGGCGAACACCTCGGCCGGATGCAGCGGCACGCCGCGCGAGGAACGCTCGATTTCGTGGGCCAGCACGTTGAGCAGCACTTCGGAGTCGCTCTCGGTGTTGGTGTGGCGGTGGTCGGTGGAGAACAGCTCCGCGCGCAAGGCGTGCGCGTTGGTCAGGTTGCCGTTGTGCACCAGCACGATGCCGAAGGGCGCGTTCACGTAGAAGGGCTGCGCCTCTTCCTCGCTGTAGGCGTTGCCGGCGGTCGGGTAGCGCACCTGGCCCAGGCCCACGTTGCCCGGCAGCGCGCGCATGTTGCGGGTGCGGAACACGTCGCGCACCATGCCCTTGGCCTTGTGCATGAAGAACTTGCGTTCCAGCAAGGTCACGATGCCGGCCGCGTCCTGGCCGCGGTGCTGCAGCAGCAGCAGCGCGTCATAGAGCAGCTGGTTGACGGGTGCGTTGCTGACAACGCCGACGATTCCACACATGAACGATTCCTCTCAGGGCAGGTAGCTTGCCAACTTTTCAGGCAGCGAGGGTTTGAGGCCCTGCAATGCCGCATCGAGAACAATGGCGCTGCGCGATTCGTGCCACCAGGCACTGTCGCTCAACGCCAGCAAATGAACAACGACCGCCAGCACGAGCAGGGCCACCGCCCCCCGTGCCGCGCCGAACGCTGCTCCCAAAATCCGGTCCACCGGCCGCAGGCCGACCGCGGCGATCAGCTTGCGCGTGAGGGCTGCCGCCAGCCCCACGCCGAACGCCACCGCCACGAACACCAGCACGAAGGCCAGCGGGTAGCGCCAGGTGGCCTGCGGGTCGCCGAACGGCAGCCAGGCCGCCACGTCGGAGGCCACCCACTGGGCCACGATGAAGGCGGCCACCCACCCGATCAGCGAAATCACTTCGAACACCAGGCCGCGCACCAGCCCGAACAGCATCGACAGCACGATGAGCGCGATGGCGATCCAGTCGAGCAGGGCCACGGCAATGAACTACAGGCAGCGGGCGACGGCGGTGCTTACAACGTGAGGATGGCTGCGGCCAAAGACAAGCCCTTGACCCGGTCCGCGGCCTTCTCGGCCTCGGCACGCGAGGCGAACGGCCCGACGCGCACACGCGTGCGTTCGCCGTCGGTCGTCTTGGCGACGTGTACGTAGGTCTTGAGGCCGGCGCGCTCGAGCTTCTGGCGCACTTCGCGCGCCTTGTCGGCATCGGCGAAAGCACCGACCTGCACGACGAAGCGGCCGTTGTCGTCGGCGGCCGGCTTGGGCGCGGCGGCGGGCGGCTTGCCTTCGAGCAGCGCGCGGGCGCGGGCGCCGTCGTCGGCGTTCGCGGCGGGCTTGGCGGGTTCCGGCTTCGGCTTGGGCTCGGGCTTCGGTTCGGGCTTTTTCGGCTCCGGCTTGGGTTCCGGTTTGGGTTCGGGCTTCGGCTCGGGTTTGGGTTCCGGCTTGGGTTCGGGCTTCTTCGGCTCCACGGCGGGCTTGGGCGCCGCCGGGGTGGCGGGCACGGACGCGCCGGGCTCGATCACGGTGCCGTCGGCGGTCTCGGTGATCATGCCTCCGGCCGACGAGGCTGCCGCCACGCGGGAGCTGCCGTCGGACGACGACGAAGGCGCGCTGCTCGTCGCGGGCGCCGGCGTGGCGGGCACGGGCAGCGGCTTGGCCTTGTTGCGGTCGGGAATCTCGATCGGGATGTCGACCGGCACGGGGCGCGGCTGGGTGTCGAACAGCAGCGGGAAGCCGATCACGCCGACCAGCACCAGCACCGCCGCGCCGAGCAGCCGATGGCGCGCACGCCGGCGCATGGATTCGACACTTTCCGCCGGCACCGCCGCGGGGGCGCTGCGTCCTTCGTTGCCTTGTGGGCCGCGCGCGCGGAACTTGAAAAACGCCATGAAGTTCGATCCCTGGAGGAGTGCAGCGAGGTGGTGCCCGATGGTGCCGGATGGGTGTGGACAGCCCGACGATCAGCCGCCTGGCAGCAGGTGTTTGGCTTGCAGCCGGGGGGTGCCGTTTTCGAGGACGCCACCCACGGTGAAGAACGATCCGAAGACCACGATTCTATCAGTGGCACCTGCCTGCTCGATGGCCGCGCGCAGGGCGTCCATCGGGCTCGCGTGCACGCTGCCGGAAGCGTCTTTGCGCGTGTTCTGGGCCTGCCACGCGGCCAGCAGATCGGCCGCCTTGGCGGCGCGCGGCGTGGGCAGGTCGGTGAAGTACCAGCGGTCGATCAGCGGCCCGATGCGCGCCAGGATGGGCGCGAGGTCCTTGTCGGCCATGACCCCGAACACGCCGTGCGTGGTGGGCGAAAAACCCATGGCGTCGAGGTTCTCGGCCAGCGCCGCGACGGCGTGGGCGTTGTGCGCCACGTCGAGCACCAGCGTGGGCTCGCCCGGCACGATCTGGAAGCGGCCCGGCAGTTCGACCATCGCGAGCCCATTGCGCACCGCCTGCGCCGTGATCGGCAGCTGCGGGCGCAGCGCCTCGAGCGCCGCGAGCACGCCCGCCGCATTGAGCAGCTGGTTGGCGCCGCGCAGCGCCGGATAGGCCAGCCCGCTGTAGCGCCGCCCCCGGCCCGACCAGCCCCATTGCTGCTTGTCGCCCGAGACGTTGAAGTCGTGCCCGAAGCGCCACAGGTCGGCGCCGATGGCGTTGGCGTGGTCGATGACGCTTTGCGGCGGCACCGGGTCGCTCACGATGGCGGGCTTGCCGGCGCGCAGGATGCCGGCCTTCTCGAAGCCGATGCTTTCGCGGTCGGGGCCGAGGTACTCCATGTGGTCCAGGTCGATGCTGGTGATGACCGCGCAGTCGGCGTCGATGATGTTCACCGCGTCGAGCCGGCCGCCCAGGCCGACCTCGAGGATCGCCACGTCGGGCTTCTCCTGGATCATGCAATGCAGGATGCCGAGCGTGGTGAACTCGAAGTAGGTCAGGGCCATGTCGCCACGGGCCTTTTCCACCACCTCGAAGCTTGCTATCAGTTTGGAAGCATCGACCGCCTCGCCCTTGAGCCGCAGCCGCTCCTCGAAGCGCACCAGGTGCGGCGAGGTGAACACGGCCGTGCGGTAGCCCGCGTGCGTGAGGATCGATTCGAGCATGGCGCAGGTCGAGCCCTTGCCATTGGTGCCCGCCACCGTGATGACGGGGCAGTCGAAACGCAGGCCCAGACGCTGCGCCATTTCTTTGGCGCGATCGAGCCCGAGTTCGATCTTGTCGGGATGAAGGTGCTCGGCGCGCGCGAGCCAGTCGTTCAGGGTTTCCATGGAGGCCGGCATTGTCGCCGACCCGCCGCTCGCGGCATCATGGCGACCATGACAACCCTATACGGCATTCCGAACTGCGACACCGTCAAGCGCGCCCGCGCCTGGCTCGACGACCATGGCGTGGCCTACGCCTTCCACGATTTCAAGAAACAGGGCGTGCCCGAGGCCGAGCTCGACCGCTGGCTCCAGGCCCCCGGCTGGGAGGCACTGGTCAACCGCAAGGGCACCACCTGGCGCAAGCTGGACGAGGCCACGCGCGACGCGGTGGTCGACGCCGCTTCGGCCCGCCCCGTGCTGCTGGCCAACCCCAGCCTGATCAAGCGGCCGGTGGTCGACTGGGGCCCGAAAACCGGCGTAACGACAGGTTTCGACGCGTCGAGCTGGGCTGTGAACGCCGTGTAAACCCCGGAACCCCGTCCCGCCGGCCGGCCTCCAACCCCGATCTGCAGGAGAGAACACCATGAACAGACACGTTTTTCGCATCCTCACGGGGCTCTCGGCGGCCGGCCTGCTGGCCACGGGCGCCAGCGTCGTGCAGGCCCAGCAAGTGGTCCAGGCGCGCGTGATTTCCGCCACGCCGATCCGCGAAACGACCGGCAGCGACGTCAGCTACAACGTCACCTACGAATACCAGGGCCGCCAGTACACGACCCGCACCACCAGCCGGCCGGGCGCCACCATCCCGATCCAGGCCAGCGCTTACGGCGTGACCACGTCGGGCGCAACCACCGCGCCGGTCCAGCCCCAGTCGCAATTGCAGCCCTACCCAGTCGAGGCCAACAACGGCCCGCAGTACCAGGAGCAGTACCAGCCGTACCCGCAACAGGGGCAGTACCAGCAAGGTGCCAACTCCCCCTGGGACAGCGTCGTGCCCGAACCCGGCGTGGTGGTGTCCAACGCGCCCGCGCCGGTCTACGTGCAGCCGGCCCCGGTGTATGCCCCGCCCGTCTACGTGCAGCCCGCCTACACCTACCCCTATGCGCAGCCCTACGTCTACCCGCCGGTCGGCATCTCGCTGAACCTGGGCTATTCGCGCGGCTGGGGCGGTGGCGGCTACTACCGTGGCTATCGCGGATGGGGCGGCCATCGCCACGGCTGGCGCTACTGAGTTCCCCCACGGCGGGCCGGCTCGCCCGAGCCCCTAAAATCGAGGGCTTCTCCAACCCCGGGGGTGCTGCTGCCGCGGCGCGTCCCTCGATCCGCCGAACGCGCAGGCGCCGGCGCCATCCATCCAATGACGACGACTACCGACACCATCAACAGCGCCGCAGTGGCCACCAAGGCCAATGTGTATTTCGACGGCAAGTGCGTGAGCCACAACCTCACCCTGGCGGACGGCACCAAGAAATCGGTCGGTGTGGTCCTGCCCTCCACCCTCACCTTCAACACCGGCGCGCCTGAAATCATGGAAGGCACCGGCGGCAGCTGCGAATACCAGCTCGCAGGCACCAGCGAATGGATCGCCTCGGGCCCCGGCCAGAAGTTCAGCATCCCGGGCAACTCCAGCTTCCAGATCCGCGTGAGCGGCGAGCCCTACAGCTACATCTGCCACTTCGGTTGAAACGGAACCCCTGACATGTCGACCATTCTCCAAAACGTTCCCGCCGGCCAGAAGGTCGGCATCGCCTTCTCCGGCGGCCTGGACACCAGCGCGGCGCTGCACTGGATGAAGCTCAAGGGCGCGGTCCCCTACGCCTACACCGCCAACCTCGGCCAGCCCGACGAGCCTGACTACGACGAGATCCCGCGCAAGGCGATGCTCTACGGCGCCGAGAACGCCCGCCTGATCGACTGCCGCGCGCAGCTGGCCAACGAAGGCATCGCCGCCCTGCAGGCCGGCGCGTTCCACGTGACCACCGCCGGCGTGACCTACTTCAACACCACGCCGCTGGGCCGCGCGGTAACGGGCACCATGCTGGTGTCGGCCATGAAGGAAGACGACGTCCACATCTGGGGCGACGGCAGCACCTACAAGGGCAACGACATCGAGCGCTTCTACCGCTACGGCCTGCTCACCAACCCCGCATTGAAGATCTACAAGCCCTGGCTCGATCAGGTCTTCATCGACGAGCTGGGCGGCCGCGCCGAAATGTCGGCGTTCATGCAGAAGGCCGGCTTCGCCTACAAGATGTCGTCCGAAAAGGCCTACTCGACCGACTCGAACATGCTGGGCGCCACGCACGAAGCGAAAGACCTCGAGCACCTGAACAGCGGCATGCAGATCGTGCAGCCCATCATGGGCGTCGCCTTCTGGAAGGACGAAGTCGAAGTCAAGCGCGAAACCGTCTCGGTGCGCTTCGAGGAAGGCGTGCCCGTCGCGCTGAACGGCGTGCGCTACACGAACCTGGTCGAGCTGATCCTCGAAGCCAACCGCATCGGCGGTCGCCACGGCCTGGGCATGAGCGACCAGATCGAGAACCGCATCATCGAGGCCAAGAGCCGCGGCATCTACGAGGCCCCCGGCCTGGCGCTGCTGTTCATCGCCTACGAGCGCCTGGTCACCGGCATCCACAACGAAGACACCATCGAGCAGTACCGCGACAACGGCCGCCGCCTGGGCCGCCTGCTGTACCAGGGCCGCTGGTTCGACCCGCAGGCCATCATGCTGCGCGAAACGGCCCAGCGCTGGGTGGCGCGCGCCATCACCGGCGAAGTGACGGTCGAGCTGCGCCGCGGCAACGACTACTCGATCCTGAACACCGAATCGGTCAACCTCACCTACAAGCCCGAGCGCCTGAGCATGGAAAAGGTCGAAGGCGCGTTCACGCCGCTGGACCGCATCGGCCAGCTCACGATGCGCAACCTGGACATCGTCGACACGCGCGAAAAGCTCGCCATCTACACGCAGGTCGGCCTGCTGTCGTCGGGCGAAGGCGCCTCGCTGCCGAAGCTGGCGAACGACGGCGACGCGAGTTGAGCAAGCCCTCTGCGCTGAAATGACGACAGGCCCCGCGGGGCCTTTTTTTATGGGGCCGTCGATTCCGGCAAGGCCGTAGCTTCGTGTGCTCCGTACGGGTCTCCGCTGACGGTGACTGCGCCGCCAATGATTCATTGATCGGCTCGCTCATATCCATTCAGAATACGGTATCTACATGAGGAGGAAATCGAATGAATCGATCATGTCAACTGATCCTCGCCGCATTCGCACTGTTTTTTTTGCTTTTGAATCCGGTGCATTCGGCGGACTATCCAACCATGACCGCCAACAGTTCGAGTCAGCTATGGCCTGTCGCGGCAGCCTATGATGGCAACGGCTCTACCGTCTGGAGCAGCAATACCCATTCGTCTCCTGCGGTCAGCGAGGCGATCGCTTTCTGGTGGTCCGGGTTTCAAAGCGTCAATTATGTAAAGCTGCTGCCGCGCTATTCGGCTGCCTGTACTGCACTCGGGTTTCCGGTCGATTTCAAAATCTATTATTCCAACGGAACAAGCTGGGTGGAGATTGGCAATTATGTCAACTACCCACGACCCAGTCGATGCGACTGGATTGTCATTCCGATTCCCACCGTCAATCAGGCAGACGGAATCCACATTGTCGCCAGCAAACTGGGAGCCGATGACCTAGGAAGTTCAGTTTTTCAACTGGCCGAAGTCAAGGCCGGAAGCGACACCGGTTTCAATCAACTCTCGTTTGGAGGCAACAACGCACCCGCCTTGCCGAACAAGACGCAGATAGCAGGCATCCAGCCCAACGCGTTCAACCCCAATCGGCTTGGCAACTGGAACTACGACGAACGAGGTTCGTCGATGATTGCACCCAACCCGGGCCTCTACCGGAATATCTACTCCCCTCAGGCGGTCCAATTGAGCGGATCCGTCTGGCGGATCTACTTTCACGGCTGGGACGGCGTCTCCCCTCCACTCTACGATCGCATCTACACCACCGTCTCTTTCGACGATTTCCTCAGCTTCGACGCACACTATATGCAGATCGATCACGGCACCTGCCTGAATGTGGGAAATGAGTCAGTAGTACGAGTCGCTCCGGGAGATTGGCGCATGACTTATACATGCATGCGGTCCGACAATCTCAACAAGACCGGCTATGCCACTTCAGGCGACGGAGCAAATTGGCATCCAACTACAGGAGGCTCCAGCATGATCAATGTCACGGGCTATCCGAACTGGACGGCCGGTGATTACAACGGTGTGAATCCCATCATCAAGGATGCCAATTCGGTTTGGCATTACTACTTCATGGAGTCGAGCACCAATCCTGGCGTGGAGCACGCCACGAGCACCGACGGCGTGAACTTCGCTTATGTCAATCGCGCCCAGCAGGAGCCGATGCGAGCATTGAACGATGTCAAAGCTTTTTCGTACGGCGGCACGACCCACTATCTGTCGTGCTATCACATGGGGCATTCCGATTTGTGGATGTCCACCAGCACGAGCCTGAGCAATCTCGGCCCTACCCGGGTTGCCTTCAGCAGCTACAGCAACGAAGACAAGATGATGATCACATGCGGCTGGGTGCAGGATGGCGCACGCGTGTACGGGATGTTGTACGGCGCATGTGCCGCGGATTGCGATCCTGCGGCGCCTAGTCGAAATCGCCTGTTTGCCCGTTGGCTTCAGAAGAAGGTGGTCTTCCAGAACAATTACGTGACCTGGGATGTGAGCACCGGATTCGGAATGAAAAACTCCCGGCTGGCCATGAGCAACAAGATTGAGACCGGAATTTTCAAGATTTACGACACCGACGGCCAGACGCTGCTGTACACCAGCCCGCTTGTCACGGTGCGTGAGGGCGATCTGTGGAACTACAACGGACCGTAAGGCGATCTTTCTCGTCCGTCTCTGTCATGCGGCGGCTTGCTGGCGCGCTGTGAGATCAGTCGCCGCCACCGCCGCATCCGCCCCCGCAGCCTCCACCGCCATCGCTGCCCGAAGAGGATGAATCGCCAGAGGATCCGCCATCGCTCGATTCGCTGCCGCCGAAGCCCCCGGCATCGCCCGAACTGCCGCCATCGGACGACGAATCGCCGAAGCTCGTGCCGCAGTGCGCGTCGGAGCCGATTTCGCGCTCGACCGCCCGGCAATCGGGGATGTAGTGGAACCCGCCCGCGATCGCGAACTTGATGTCCAGCGCAAACAGCAGCGGCAGCCGCGCCGGCTTGCGCGGGTCGATGCTCTCTTCCTTGCAGCCCCAGTACCAGGTGCGGCGCAGGCCGTCGTTGCGCCGCGCATCCTTGCCCAGCACCTCGGCCGGGCTGTGGTGCAGCATGCCGCCGAAGGCCGCCTGGCACCAGGTCTGGTAGGCCTGCGTGTGCAGGATGAACTCGTGCCAGGCCGTGTCGACCACCCGCGAAGGCATGGCCACGAACTTCCGGTCGCTGCGCAGGTGCGCCATGAAGAACTGCCGCAGCCCGCGCAGCACCAGCTCGGCGTCGCGCGGGCTCAGTTGCGGGTGCGCAGCGCGCAGCTTGCCGATGAGGAACGGCGGCAGCCGGGCCTCGCGGATGAACTGGCGGCGCATGCTCTTCTCGACCCAGGCGAGCGTCGCTACGAAGGCAAAGCCGGCGAACAGCACGAAGGCCACCGACCCGGCCCCGTTGTGCCACCCGAAGAGCAGCCAGGCGATGCCGCCCACGACGGTGAGCCGCTGGGCCCACAGGGCAACCGCGATGCGGCGTCGGAAGTTCAGGTGAAGAAAGTCGAGCTCCATGCGCGCGGCGGTGTGCGGGGTGTCGGCGGGGTCAGACCACCACGGGTTCCGGCTCCAGCCGGATGCCGAAGCGTTCGTACACGCTGGTCTGGATCGCCTTGGCCAGCGTCATCACCTCGCCGCCCGTCACCGGGTTGGCCGAGCCGCCCCGGTTAACCAGCACCAGCGCCTGCTTTTCGTACACGCCGGCGTTGCCCACCGACTTGCCCTTCCAGCCGCAGGCGTCGATGAGCCAGCCGGCCGCGAGCTTGATGCTGCCGTCGTCCATCGGGTAGTGAACGATCTTGGGGTCGCGCGCAATGATGTCGGCGCACTGTTCGGGCGTGACCGTCGGGTTCTTGAAGAAGCTGCCGGCGTTGCCCAGCACGCGCCAATCGGGCAGCTTGGCGCGGCGGATGGCGCAGATCCACTCGAAGATGTCGACCGCGCTCGGCGTGAAGTTGGCGGTTTCTTCCATCTTGCGCTCGAGGTCGAGGTAGCCGACCACCGGCTTCCAGGGCTTGGGCAGCCGGAAGCGCACCCGCGTGATGACCGCGCGGCCCGCCAGGCCGAAATCGTTCGGGCCGCTGCGCACGTGCTTGAAGACCGAGTCGCGGTAGCCGAAGGCGCACTGCGCCGCGTCGAGCGTGAAGGCGCGGCCGGTTTCGAGGTCGAAGGCGTCGAGCGAGTCGAAGCGGTCCTGCAGCTCGACGCCATAGGCGCCGATGTTCTGCACCGGCGCGCCGCCCACGGTGCCGGGAATGAGCGCCAGGTTTTCCAGCCCCGGGTAGCCGCTGCGCACCATCCATTCGACGGTGTCGTGCCAGGTTTCGCCGGCGCCGGCCTCGACGATCCAGGCACGCGGCGTCTCTTCGACCAGCCGGCGACCTTTGATTTCGACCTTCAGCACCAGTGGCTTGACGTCGCCCGTGAGCACGATGTTGCTGCCGCCGCCGAGCACGAAACGGGGTTCGTCGCGCCAGGCCGGATCGGCGTGCAGCGCGGCCAGGTCGGCCTCGCTGGTGATGCGCGCCAGGTGCTGCGCGCGCGCGACGATGCCGAAGCTGTTGTAGGGCTGCAGCGGGACATTGGACTCCACGATCATGGGAGAATTGTCGCATTCAGTCCCCGTGCGTCCAGGAGAGCCTATGCCGTCTTTCGATACCGTCTGCGAGCCCAATCTGCCCGAAGTGAAGAATGCGGTCGAAAACACCGCCAAGGAAATCGGCACGCGCTTCGATTTCAAGGGCACCGCCGCCGCCGTCGAGCTCAAGGACAAGGAGATCACCATGATCGGCGACGCCGAGTTCCAGCTCGTGCAGGTCGAAGACATCCTTCGCAACAAACTCACCAAGCGCAACGTCGACGTGCGTTTTCTCGACAAGGGCGACGTCCAGAAGATGGGCGGCGACAAGGTCAAGCAGGTCATCAAGATCAAGAACGGCATCGAGAGCGAGCAGGCCAAGAAGATCACCCGCATCGTCAAGGACAGCAAGCTCAAGGTGCAGGCCGCGATCCAGGGCGACGCCGTGCGCATCACCGGCGCCAAGCGCGACGACCTGCAGGCCGCCATGGCCCTCATCAAGAAGGACGTGCCCGACATGCCGCTGTCCTTCAACAATTTCCGCGACTGACCCGCGCATGAAGGCGCTCCTCGTCGCGGCGCTGTGGGCGGCCGCGGCCATGGCGGCGCACGCCGCCGACTCGGTCACGCTGACCGGCTCCATCGGCAGCCGCGCCATCCTCATCGTGAACGGCGCGCCGCCCAAGACGGTGGCGGTCGGGGAGACCTTCCAGGGCGTCAAGCTGGTGTCGCTGCAGGCCGACCAGGCGGTGGTCGAATCGGCGGGCAAGCGCTTCTCACTGCGCATGGATTCGCCCGTGAGCATCGGCCGGGGCGGCATTGCCGGCAACGGTGGCAACCGCATCGTGCTGCAAGCCGACAGCCGGGGCCACTACATGACGCAAGGCCAGATCAACGGCCGCGCCGTCACCTTCATGCTCGACACGGGCGCGACCACCATCGCGCTGTCGGCGGTCGATGCCCAGCGCATCGGGCTCGACTACAGCAAGGGGCAGCCGGTGCAGATGCGCACGGCCAACGGCAACGCTGCGGGCTACAGGCTGCGGCTGCAGAGCGTGCGCGTGGGCGACGTCGAGGTCTACGACATCGACGCCATCGTCTCGCAGCAACCCATGCCCTTCGTCTTGCTGGGCAACAGCTTTCTCAACCGCTTCTCGATGCGGCGCGATGCCGACGAGATGATTCTCGAGAAGCGGTACTGAGACCGCTCCCGATCCGGCCTCAGGCCTGCGCGGCCGTGACGACGATCTCGATCTTGTAGGCCGCATTGGCCATCTTGGCCTCCACGGTCGCGCGCGGCGGCGTGTTGCCGGCCGGAATCCACGCGTCCCACACCTCGTTCATGGCGCCGATGTCGCCGATGTCGGCCAGGAAGATCTGCGTCATGAGGATGCGCGACTTGTCGCTGCCGGCCTCGGCCAGCAGGCGGTCGACCATGCCGAGCACCTGCGCGGTCTGGCCGCGGATGTCCTGCGTGGTGTCGTCGGGCACCTGGCCCGCGAGGTAGATGGTGCCGTTGTGCACCGCGGTCTCGGACAGACGCGGGCCGACGTGGAAGCGGGTGATGGATGCCATGGTGAGTTCAAGCCTTTTTCTTCGAGCCGAGTTTCGACTCCGTGCCGGCCGCGAGCCGGCGGATGTTTTCGCGGTGCCGCCAGATCAGCAGCAGACTCATGATGATGATCGCAATCAGCACCGTGCGGTCGAGTGGCCACGCAATGTTGCCACCCAGCAGGTAGTAGGCCGGCGCAAAGAACGCCGCCACCAGCGACGACAGCGACGAATAGCGGAAGAAGATCGCGATGATCAGCCAGGTCGCGCCCGTGGCCAGCCCCAGCCAGGGTGCGATGCCCACCAGCACGCCGGCCGCCGTGGCCACGCCCTTGCCGCCCTGGAAGCCGAAGAACACCGGGTACAGGTGGCCCAGGAAGGCCGCCAGGCCCGCCAGCGCCGCCACGCCCTCGCCCAGCCCCCACTGCGCGCCGAACTGGCGGATCAGGAACACCGGCAGCCAGCCCTTCGCTGCATCGAGCAGCAAGGTGGCCAGCGCGGCGCCCTTGTTGCCCGAACGCAGCACGTTGGTGGCGCCGGGGTTGCCGCTGCCGTAGCTGCGCGGGTCGGCCATGCCGAGCGACTTGCTCACGATGACCGCAAACGACAGCGAACCGATCAGGTACGACGCCACGATGGCAAGGAGGGAAGGCAGATCGAAACTCAAGGCGGTCTCCGGGGAACGGATTGTTGTTGTGCGCCGCCGGCCTGCATGCCCGGCGGGAAAAGGCAAACGCCGGCTATTCTGCCAGCGCGCACTGCACGGGCTTGGCGCCCAGCAGCGTCACGCACACCTGCGGATCGATGCCCACGAGGTAGCCGCGCCGCCCGCCGTTGATCGCGATCTTCGGCAGTTCGAGCACGCTCGACTCGATGTAGACCGGCATCTCGCGCCGCGTGCCGAAGGGCGAGGTGCCGCCCACCATGTAGCCGCTGTGGCGCTGCGCCACCTCGGGCTTGCAGGGCTCGACCGACTTGGCGCCGATCTGCCGCGCGAGGTTCTTGGTCGACACCGTGCGGTTGCCGTGCATCAGCACGATCAGCGGTTTGGCGTCCTGGTCCTGCATCACCAGCGTTTTGACCACGGTGAACGGGTCGAAGCCCAGCACCTGCGCGCTGTGCTGGGCGCCGCCGTGCTCCTGGTACTCGTAGGGGTGCTCGGTGAAGGCGACCTTGTTCGCCCGCAGCAGCTGGGTGGCGGGCGTCTCGGAAACGTGGGCTTTCTTGCTCACTTGCTCAGGTCAGGCGGCGGGGTCGCGAATGTCCAGGCGGATCTTGTCGATCTCGGCCAGCACCTCGGCCGACAGCGTCGTGCCGTAGGCGTCCAGGTCTTCGTCGAGCTGCGCCACCGAGGTCACGCCGATGATCGTGCTCGCCACCTGCCACTTGGTGTAGCAGAAGGCCAGCGCGAGCTGCGTCGGGCTCAGGCCGTGGTCGCGCGCCAGCTGGTTGTAGCGTCGCGCCGCGCGCAGCGCGTCGGGCTTGCCCCAGCGCTGCTTGCGCACCGACTCGTAGCTCGAGATGCGCGCGCCCTTGGGCGCGTCGGGGCCCTCGATGCCGCTCTGGTCGTATTTGCCCGTCAGCAGGCCGAAGGCCAGCGGCGAGTACGCCAGCAGCGACACGCCGAGCCGGTGCATGGTCTCGTCGAGCGCGTTCTCGTGCGCGCGGCTCACCAGGTTGTAGACGTTCTGCACCGACACCACGCGCGGCAGCCCGTGCTGCTCGGCCAGCCGCACGAACTCGTGCACGCCGTAGGGCGTCTCGTTCGACAGGCCGATGGTGCGCACCTTGCCCGCCTTCACCAGCTTGCCCAGCGCTTCGAGCTGGTCGTGGATCGGCGTCTGCGAGGTTTCCTTCTCGGGGTTGTAGTGGATGTTGCCGAACACCGGCACGTGGCGCTCGGGCCAGTGGATCTGGTACAGGTCGATCACGTCGGTCTGCAGGCGGCGCAGGCTGCCGTGGCACGAGGCCTCGATGTCGGCCGCCGTCATGCCCGTGCCTTCGCGCACCCAGGGCATGCCGCGCGAGGGGCCGGCCACCTTGGTCGCCAGCGTGATCTTCTGGCGCGTGCCGGGGTTGGCCGCAAACCAGTGGCCGATGATGGTTTCGGTCGCGCCGCAGGTTTCCTTGCGCGCCGGCACCGCGTACATCTCGGCCGTGTCGATGAAGTCGACGCCGCGCTCGAGCGAACGGTTCAGGACGGCGTGGGCGGTGGGCTCGTCGACCTGCTCGCCGAAAGTCATGGTGCCGAGGCAGATCGGGGTGACGTGGAGGTCGCTCTGACCGAGTGGAATCTTTTTCATGCGCGGAATGCTAGCGCGCCCGCGCGGCAGGCGCTGCCCCGGCCCCGAGAAACCGAGCGCCGCCCTGTCCTGTGGCGGACTGCGCGCGACGCGGCCTCTCCGTATCATCGAGCGCCATATGTACCAAGCCCTCCGCCCCTCGCGCAGCGAATTCGTGCCCGTGCGCAACCTCAACTACCACGTCCGCCTCTGGGGGCAACCGTCGAGCGAGCGCCCGCCGCTGGTGCTGGTGCACGGCTGGATGGACGTGGCGGCCTCCTGGCAGTTCGTGGTCGATGCGCTGAAGGACGACCGCTTCATCATCGCCCCCGACTGGCGCGGCTTCGGCCTCACCGACGGCGGCGGCGTCGACAACTACTGGCTGCCCGACTACCTGGCCGACCTCGAATGGCTGCTCGACCACTACGCCGGCGAGGGCGACGATGCCCGCCCGGTCGACCTCGTCGGCCACAGCATGGGCGGCAACGTCGCCATGCACTACGCGGGCGTGCGCCCGGCGCGCATCCGCCGCCTTGCCAACCTCGAAGGCTTCGGCATGCCCGCGCGCCAGCCCGCCGAGGCGCCCGCGCGCTACGGCCAGTGGATCGACGAGCTCAAGGGCCTGCACCGCGGCGAGAAGGCGCTCGCGGGCTATTCGGCGGTGGACGGCGTGGCGCGCCGCCTCATGAAGACCAACCCGCGCCTCACGCAGGACAAGGCCGACTGGCTGGCCGGCCACTGGTCGGCGCCGCAGGCCCAGCCCGACGGCAGCGCGCGCTGGCAGATCCTCGGCGAGGCCGCGCACAAGATCGTCAACGCCAACATCTTCCGCGTCGACGAAGCCCTCGCGCTCTATGCGCGCATCACCGCGCCGACGCTGATGGTCGAGGCCTCGGACGACAGCCTGCACGGCTGGTGGAAGGCGCGCTACACACTCGCCGAATTCCATGAGCGGCTGAAGTCCGTGCCCTCGGTGCGCATCGAGCAACTCGACGACGCGGGCCACATGCTGCACCACGACCAGCCGCAGCGCGTGGCGCAGCTGATCGAGGACTTCCTGGCCTAGGGCCTGTTCACCCTATTTCTGGCGTCGCGAAGGTCTGCCACGGCGGGCCAATCAAGGCGCGTGACGCCGCGTGTGCATGCGCACACGCAAGGAGCGCAACGCCGAGTGGCCCGCCGTGGCAGACCTTCCCTTCGGGTTGGCTGGCAAAGGGGCCGTCTGCGGCGTTGCCCGCGCTTGCAAGGCTTCAGCCTTGCTGCGCACGGGCGCCTTGCAGCCAGCCCCTTTGCCAGCCAACGCGACGCCAGAAATAGGGTGAACAGGCCCTAGTCGGCCTTCTGCGTGGCGCGGCGCAAGGCCGCGCGCGCCAGCAGCCGCGTCGAATCCAGCGTCGGCAGCGGCGAGTTCGCATCGCTCATGATCAACGGGATCTCGGTACAGCCGAGCACGACCGCGTCACAGCCCTCCTCGTCCTTCAGGCGCTGCATCACGCGCTGGAAGGTAGCCACGGCCTCGGGCCTGAAGATGCCGCAGACCAGCTCGTCCATGATGATCCGGCCGATCTCGGCGCGCTCTTCGATCGTGGGTCGCACGTATTCCAGGCCGCGCGCCGAAAGCTTCTCGGGATACACCTCGCTGTCGGTCAGCCAGCGCGTGCCCGTGATGCCGATGCGGCGAAAGCCCCGGCGCACGGCCTCGTCGGCCACCACCTCGGCGATGTGCAGCCAGGGCCGCGGCGAACGCAGCGCCACGTGGTCGAAGGCCTGGTGGATGGTGTTGTCGGGGCAGATCAGGAAATCCGCGCCCGCCGCGGCGAGCTTGTGCGCGGAGCCGAGCATCAACTCGCCCACGCCCGCCAGGTCGCCCGCGTCCAGGCAGCGCGTGTACTCCGCGAGCGAAGGCGTGTGCATCGACACCTCGGGGTGCGCGTGCGGGCCGAGCAGCGCTGCGCCCTCGATGCAGATGGTCTTGTAGCAAAGGGCCGCGCCTTCGGCGGAGCAGCCGACGATTCCGATGTGCAGGGTCATGGGGCGCATCCTACAAAAGCCGGCGCGGTTTATCCGGCCTGCGGATATGCAAGCGCGCAAATCTTCGTTCGCGGCGCGCGGCGTGCGTCCTAGAGTGCCCGACTCCCCTTGCCGTCTCCCGGAGTTGTCGCCATGCCTTCCCTTTCGCGCACGCCCTCGTGGCTGCGCCGCCTTGCCCCGCTGTCCGGCGGACTCGCACTGAGCCTGCTGCTGCTTTCTCCCGCCCGCGCGGACGACCTGCGCGTCGGCTTCATGCCGGGCCCCTACCGCGACGCCTTCACCCACGGCATCGAGCCCCAGTTGAAGAAGCTGGGCTACAGCATCAAGTACGTCGAGTTCAGCCAGGGCGTGCAGCCCAACGACGCGGTGGAGCGCGGGCAGATCGACGCCAACATCTTCCAGCACTCGCTGTACCTGAACGCCACCAACAAGCAGCAGGGCTTCGACCTCGTGCCCGTGGTGCATGTGCCGACGCCGCCCATGGGCCTGTATTCGCGCCGCCACAAGACGCTCGACGCCGTGCCCGACGGCGCCACCGTCACGCTGCCCGCCGACCCGGTGAATGCGGCGCGCGCGCTCAACATCCTCGCGGCCATCGGCTGGGTCACGCTCAAGCCGGGCGTGAGCCCGCTGAGCGTGTCGGAGCGCGACATCGCGAGCAATCCCAAGCGCCTGAAGATCGTGCCGCTGGACGCCGCGCAGGCGCCGCGCTCGCTGGCCGATGCCGACCTCGCGGCCGTGCAGGGCAACTTCGCCGTGGCCTCGGGCCTGAAGCTCACCGAGGCGCTGAAGCTCGAAGACATGACGCTGCCCTACGTCAACGTGGTGGCCGTCAAGCGCAGCAACGAGCACGCGAAGTTCGCGAAGGACATCGCCACCGCCTACCAGTCGCCCGAGTTCCAGAAGTTCTTCAAGGCCAACCCCGTGTGGGCGGGCTACCGGCTGCCGGACTATTTCAGCCAATGAGCAATCACAACAACTCCACGCCGCGCAGGCAGCTGCACCTCAACGTCAACATCCTGCACTCGGGCTTCGTGCCTTCGGCCTGGCGCCTGCCCGAGAGCGACCCGTGGGCCTTCGCCGACATCCAGCACTACATCCGCACCGCGCAGATCGCCGAGGCGGCCAAGCTCGATGCCGTGTTCCTGGCCGACAACGCGGCCATCGTCGACCAGATCCACTTCCGCCCGATCACCGCGCTGGAGCCCACCATCCTGCTGGCCTGCGTGGCCGCCGCGACCACGCACATCGGCCTCATCGCCACCGCTTCCACCAGCTACAACGAGCCCTACAACCTCGCACGCCGCTTCGCCACGCTCGACCACGTGAGCGCCGGCCGTGCCGGCTGGAACATGGTGACCACGGCCGACCTGCCCTCGGCGCGCAACTTCGGCCTGGACACCACGCCCGACCACGCCAAGCGCTACGCCCGCGCCTCCGAGTTCGCCGACATCGTCAAGGCGCTGTGGGACAGCTGGGAAGACGACGCCTTCGTCGGCGACAAGGCCGCCGGCCGCTTCATCGACCCCGCCAAGGTGCACGCCCTCGCGCACCGCGGCGAGCACTTCGCGGTGCAGGGCCCGCTCAACCTGCCGCGCCCGCCGCAGGGCCACCCCGTGCTGGTGCAGGCCGGCGCCTCGGCCGACGGGCGCGAGCTCGCATCGCGCCACGCCGAAGCCGTGTTCTCCGCCTCGCAATCCTTCGAAGAATCGCAAGCCTACGCACGCGCCCTCAAGACCCGCGCCGCCGAGCTGGGCCGCGGCCCCGACGCGGTGAAGGTGCTGGCCGGCCTCACCACCATCGTCGGCGCCACCGAAGCGCAGGCGCTTCGCCGCCGCGACGCGCTGGTCGACCTGATCCCCTGGGACTACAGCCTCACGCGCCTGGCCGGCACGCTGGGCATCACGCCCGACCGCCTGAAGCTCGACGAGCGCCTGCCCGACGACCTGCCGCTGCCCGGCAATGGCAACGGCAACCACACCTTCTTCAACGCCGTGGTCGCGGCCGGGCGCACGCACGGCTACACGGTGCGCCAGCTGATCCGCGAACTCGCGGGCGGCGGCGGGCACCGCGTGATCGTCGGCACGCCCGAGCAGATCGCCGACGACATCGAACGCTGGTTCAAGGGCGGCGCGGCCGATGGTTTCAACCTGATGCCAGACGCGCTGCCGCATGGGCTGCAGGACTTCGTGGATGGCGTGGTGCCGATCCTGCAGAAGCGAGGCCTCTTTCGCACGGAATACGAGGGGCGCACGTTGCGCGATCACCTGGGGCTGGCCCGACCCGCAGGGCGGGCGGCACAACGGCTTGCAGCCTGAAGGCAGCCGCTCACACAGCGCGAACACCCACAGCGTGCCCTGTGCCCAGGACACTGGGTGCTTCCCGCAGCGAAATCAAGGAGGAGGCCGCAGGCCGGGGGACATTCGCGGAGGGAAGTACCCGGTGGCCTGGGCACGCGCCCTGAACAGCCGGCTCAGGCCTCCCACCACCCTTCGTCGAAGCGCCCCTGCAGAAACGCCACGAACCCCGACACCTTCCCAGGCACCAACTTCGGTGAGGGAAACACCGCGTGGATCTCCTGCTCAGGCAACGCATGATCCCCCAGTACGGCGTTCACCTTGCCAGCAGCCAGCGACTCACTCGCCACATAGCGCGGCATCAACGCGATCCCCAACCCATCACGCGCCGCAGCCAGCACAGCCGACAGGTTGTTCGACCGGAAGCGCCCCGACACCGGCACCGTCACCGGCTCCCCGCGCGGCGTGTGCATGCGCCAGAACTCATCGCCCACCACGCTGCTGTAGATCAGCGCCACATGCGCGCTCAGGTCCTGCGCACGCTTGGGCGTGCCGTGCTTCTTCAGGTACGCCGGTGACGCCACCATGACCCACGGATTCGCGCCCAGGTAGCGCGCCCCCAGTGACGAATCGGCCAGCTTGCCCATGCGGATCGCCACGTCGATGCCCTGCGCGATGAGGTCGACATAGCGATCCTCGAAGCTCAGGTCCAGCTGCACCTGCGGATGCCGGCGCATGTACTCCAGCGCCAGCGGCACCACCACGCGCCGCCCGAAGGCCACCGACGTGCCCACGCGCAAGAGCCCCTGCGCCTGGTTCTGGCGCAGCTGCACGATGCTGTCGGCCTCCTCGGCGTCGCGCACGATGGTCTTGCACTTCTCGTAGTACAGCGCACCCGGCTCCGTGAGGCTCACGCCGCGCGTGTTGCGGTTGAGCAGCCGCACCTTCAGGCGCGCCTCCGTGGCCGCGACCTGCTTGGTCACGGTGGGTTGCGTGGTGTTGAACTCGCGCGCCGCCTTCGAGAAGCTCCCCGTCTCGACGACCCGCACGAACATTTCCATTGCCAGTAGACGGTCCATGGCCGGATGGTAGCCAGTTATTCCACCACGGAATAGGTTTTATGGCCCCCAGCCGTCTTCTTGGAATGCGCCCCGCTTCCTACAGTGAGGCCACCTCAAGGAGACTTTCAAATGGCAAAGATGACAGCGGTCCAGGCCGCAGTTCTGGTGATGGAAAAAGAAGGCGTGACGCAGGCCTTCGGCGTGCCGGGCGCGGCGATCAACCCGCTGTACTCGGCCCTGCGCCAGCGCGGCAGCATCTCGCACATCCTCGCGCGCCACGTCGAGGGCGCCTCGCACATGGCCGAGGGCTACACCCGCGCCGTGGCCGGCAACATCGGCGTGTGCATCGGCACCTCGGGCCCGGCGGGCACCGACATGATCACGGGCCTGTACTCGGCCTGGGCCGATTCCATTCCCATTCTCTGCATCACCGGCCAGGCACCGCGCGCCCGCCTGTACAAGGAAGACTTCCAGGCGGTCGACATCGAGTCGATCTCCAAGCCCGTCACCAAGTGGTCGGTCACCGTGCGCGAACCCGGCCAGGTGCCGCAGGTGTTCCAGCAGGCCTTCCACCTCATGCGCTCGGGCCGCCCGGGCCCCGTGCTCATCGACCTGCCCTTCGACGTGCAGATGGCGCAGATCGAGTTCGACATCGACGCCTACGAGCCCCTCAAGCCCTACAAGCCGGCCGCCACGCGCGCCCAGATCGAGAAGGCCATCGGCATGATGCAGGCGGCCGAGCGCCCGCTGATCGTGGCTGGCGGCGGCATCATCAACGCCGACGCGTCCGAGCTGCTCGTGCGCTTTGCCGAAGCCACCGGCGTGCCGGTGATCCCCACGCTCATGGGCTGGGGCGCCATTCCCGACGACCACCCGCTCATGGCCGGCATGTGCGGCCTGCAGACCAGTCACCGCTACGGCAACGCCACCGTGCTCGCTTCGGACTTCGTGCTGGGCATCGGCAACCGCTGGGCCAACCGCCACACCGGTTCGGTCGACGTCTACACCAAGGGCCGCACCTTCGTGCACGTGGACATCGAGCCCACGCAGATCGGCCGCGTGTTCACGCCCGACTTCGGCATCGTCTCCGACGCCAAGGCCGCGCTCGAGCTCTTCGTCGAAGTGGCCGAGGAAATGAAGGCCGCCGGCAAGCTCACCGACCGTGGCGCCTGGGCCGGCGAATGCCGCGAGCGCAAGAAGACCTTGCTGCGCAAGACCAACTTCGACACCGTGCCGATGAAGCCGCAGCGCGTGTACCAGTGCATGAACAACCACCTGGAGCGCGACACCTGCTACGTGAGCACCATCGGCCTGTCGCAGATCGCGGCCGCGCAGTTCCTGCACGTGTACAACCCGCGCCACTGGATCAACTGCGGCCAGGCCGGCCCGCTGGGCTGGACCATTCCCGCCGCGCTGGGCGTGCGCGCCGCCGACCCGACGCGCAAGATCGTCGCGCTCTCGGGCGACTACGACTTCCAGTTCATGATCGAAGAGCTGGCCGTGGGCGCGCAGTTCAAGCTGCCCTACCTGCACATCGTGGTCAACAACTCCTACCTCGGCCTGATCCGCCAGTCGCAGCGCGGCTTCGAGATGGACTACTGCGTGCAGCTGGCCTTCGACAACATCAACGCACCGGCCGACGCCGGCATCGAAGGCAGCTACGGCGTCGATCACCTCAAGGTGGTCGAGGGCCTGGGCTGCAAGGCGATCCGCGTGCACAAGCAGGAAGAGATGGCGCCCGCCATCGCCCGCGCCGAGGCGCTCATGGCCGAGTTCCAGGTGCCGGTCGTCATCGAGGTGATGCTCGAGCGCGTGACCAACATCGCGATGGGCACCGAGATCGACGCCATCAACGAATTCGAACCGCTGGCCGAAAGCACGGCCGACGCACCGACCGCCCTCGCGGTGGCGATGCTGGACTGACCGAGGAGACAAGAGACATGCCCAAGTTCGCAGCCAATCTCACGATGCTCTTCACCGAGTTGCCGTTCATGCAGCGCTTCGAGGCGGCCGCCAAGGCCGGCTTCGAGGCGGTGGAGTACCTCTTCCCCTACCCCTTCGACAAGAAGGAACTGGCAGCGGCCCTGCGCGCCAACGGCCTGCAGCAGGTGCTGCACAACCTGCCGGCCGGCGACTGGGACAAGGGCGAGCGCGGCATCGCCTGCCACCCGGACCGCACCGGCGAGTTCCGCGAAGGCATCGCGCTGGCCATCGACTACGCCACGGCGCTGGGCTGCCCGCAGCTCAACTGCCTGGTCGGCAAGGTGCCGGCGGGCGTGAGCACCGACGCCGCCCACAAGACCGTGGTCGAGAACCTGCGCCTCGCAGCGCGCGAACTCGAAGCCGCGGGCCTGCGCCTGCTGATCGAGCCGATCAACACCTTCGACATCCCCGGCTTCTTCCTCACGCGCACCGACCAGGCGCTGGCACTGATCGACGAGGTGGGCTCGGACAACCTGCGCGTGCAGTACGACATCTACCACGCACAGCGCATGGAAGGCGAGCTGGGCAACACGCTCACCAAGCAGCTGGCGCGCATCGGCCACATCCAGCTGGCCGACAACCCGGGCCGCGGCGAGCCGGGCACGGGCGAGATCAACTACCCGTGGCTGTTCCAGCACATCGATGCGCTGGGCTACGACGGCTGGATCGGCTGCGAATACAAGCCCCGCGCCACCACGGTGGAAGGCCTGGGCTGGCGCGAAGCCCTCACGAAGAAGCAATGAACGTTCACGAAGGAAACAGAGACATGACCACTGCAGCACAAAAAATCGGATTCATCGGCCTGGGCATCATGGGCGCGCCCATGGCGGGCCACCTGCTCGACGCAGGCCACGAGCTCTTCGTGAACACGCACGGCAACACGCCGGAGCCCTTCGTCTCCAAGGCCACCATCTGCGGCTCGGCCGCCGAAGTGGCGCGCAAGGCCGACATCGTCTTCATCATGGTGCCCGACACCCCGGACGTGGAGAAGGTGCTGTTCGGTGCCCCCGGCGCGGAAGGCGTGGCCGACGGCCTGAAGGGTTCGCAGGGCAAGATCGTGGTGGACTGCAGCTCCATCGACCCGATCGCCACCAAGGAATTCGCGCGCCGCATCGTGGCGCTGGGCGCCGGCTACATCGACGCGCCGGTCTCGGGCGGCGAAGTGGGCGCCAAGGCCGCGAGCCTGACGATCATGTGCGGCGGCGACGAAGGCACCTTCGGCCGCGTGAAGCCGCTGCTGGACAAGATGGGCAAGAACGTGACGCTGGTCGGCGGCGCGGGCGACGGCCAGGTCTGCAAGGTGGCCAACCAGATCATCGTGGCGCTGAACATCGCGGCCGTGAGCGAAGCCCTGGTGTTCGCCTCGAAGGCCGGCGCCGACCCGGCCAAGGTGCGCCAGGCACTGATGGGTGGCTTCGCCAGCTCGCGCATCCTCGAAGTGCACGGAGAACGCATGATCAAGCGCACCTTCGCGCCGGGCTTCCGCATTTCGCTGCACCAGAAGGACCTGAACCTGGCGATGCAGAGCGCCCGTTCGCTGGGTGTTGCGCTGCCGCAGACCGCGAACGCAGCGCAGCTGATGAACGCCTGCGCGGCGATGGGCTACGGTCAGCTGGATCACTCGGCGCTGGTGAAGGCTTTGGAAGCCCTCGCCCAGCACACCGTGACTCCCGACTGAAACTAGGTCTTTGCAGTCTCCAGAGACTCTTTCAGGTTGCGTCGGCGCCATGCCCAGGTCTTCACGGCCTGCGGCAGGATGCCGATGCACGACGCGTAGTACGTCACCTTGAACCCCCAGAAGCGCGGCCCGATGGGCGTGTTGCGGAACAGGTCGCCGGCCAGGATGGACAGCAGCGCCTCCTGCATGCGCCAGATGTTGCGCGGCGCCATGAACAGGCGGCGGATGGCGGGCGAGGTGATGCGGTAGATGAACCACGAGAACATCTTCGGCCCGTGCTTCATCACCTTCTCGTAATGGCGGAAGGCCTTCTCGGCCTCCTTCGCCTCGCCCTTGAGCCAGTGGTCGGCGCAGGTCGCGGCCTCGAAGCCGCTGTTCATCGCCAGGTACACGCCCGAGGAGAACATCGGATCGACGAAGGCGTAGGCGTCGCCCACCATCATGAAGCGGTCGCCGCGGCAGAACTTGGAGTCGTAGGCGTAGTTGCCGGTGGTGGTGGCGCCTTCCATGAGCGTGGCGTTCTTCAGCCGCGCGGCCAGCTTGGGCGCCAGCGCGATGGTCTGCATCAGGAAGTCTTCGAGCGATGCGCCCTGGCGCCGCTTGAAGTAGGCCGGCGAGGCCACGGCGCCGACGCTCACGGTGCCGTCCTTCAGCGGGATGTACCAGAACCAGCCGTGGTCGAACCAGAAGAGCGAGATGTTGCCCTCGAAGCGGCCCGGCCGGCGCTCGGCGTTGGCGAAGTGGCCATAGAGCGCCGCGCTCGCATGCTTGCGGTTGCGCTGCTTGGCGTCGAACTGGTTCGACAGCAGCGTGTCGCGCCCGCTGGCGTCGATCACGAAGCGCGGGCGCCATTCGGTCTCGGTGCCGTCGTCGGCCTTGACCTTCACCAGCGCCCGGTTGTCGGGCGTTCCCTTGCCCGCGTCCATGTCGACGCCGGTGACGCGCCGGCCCTCGAAGGTGCGCGCACCGCGCTTGCCGGCGTGGCGGAACAGCAGCTCGTCGAATTCCGAACGGCGCACATGCACCGCATAGGGAAAACTCTTGTCCATCGCCTGGCCGAAGTCGAAGTGGCTGCTGTGGTCATGCCAGGGCGAGACGAACTCGGCGCCGTGCTTGCGCAGGCCGATGGCCTCGACCTCGGTGCGCACGCCAAGCCGGTCGAACAGCGGCATGTTCATCGGCAGCAAGGATTCGCCGATGTGAAAGCGCGGGTGCTGCGCCTTCTCGAGCAGCACCACGTCGTGGCCCTTGTCTGCGAGCAAGGCGGCCACCGTGGAGCCCGAAGGGCCTCCGCCGATGACCACGACATCCGGCTCGGTGCCGGTGAAAGGTCCGGGTGTCATTCGATGTCCCTCCGTGTTGTTCTGTGGTTGTGGACGTTGGTTCGCCGCACCGCCCGTGCGGCACGGATTTGCCCCCCGGAAACGGGGGTGTTGAAGTTTAGCGAGTCGGCAGACCCTCTCGATCAGGCGGAAGATAGAGGGTCTCGTCGTTCCCCCCGAGAGAAGAGGCCGCGCTTTTGCGGTAGCCTCATTGCCCGCCAGAACCTAGGAGACTTTTCAAATGGCTGCATCCCTGTCCCCCGCTGAAGAAGCACTTCGAGAAGCAGCGCGCGAATACCACCGCTCGCCCGTCAAGGGCAAGATCTCGATCACCCCCACCAAGCCCCTGCTGAACCAGCGCGACCTGTCGCTGGCTTATTCGCCGGGCGTGGCCTACCCCTGCCTCGACATTGCGGAAGATCCCGCACTCGCGGCCGAATACACCGCCCGCGGCAACCTCGTGGGCGTCATCACCAACGGCACCGCCGTGCTGGGCCTGGGCAACATCGGCCCGCTGGCCTCCAAGCCCGTGATGGAAGGCAAAGGCTGCCTGTTCAAGAAATTCGCCGGCATCGACGTGTTCGACATCGAGCTGGCCGAGAACGACCCCGACAAGCTGGTCGACATCATCGCGGCGCTGGAGCCCACGCTGGGCGGCATCAACCTCGAGGACATCAAGGCGCCTGAATGCTTCTACATCGAGAAGAAGCTGCGCGAGCGCATGAACATCCCCGTGTTCCACGACGACCAGCACGGCACGGCCATCATCTCGGCCGCGGCGCTGCTCAATGGCCTGGAGCTGGTCGGCAAGAAGATCGAGGACGTCAAGATCGCCGTCTCGGGCGCCGGCGCTGCCGCCATCGCCTGCCTGGACGTGATGGTCGGCCTGGGCGCCAAGCCCGCCAACATCTACGCCTGCGACTCCAAGGGCCTGATCTACATGGGCCGCGCAGGCGGCTTCGACGAATCGAAGGCCCGCTACGCCCAGAAGGACACCGGTGCGCGCACCCTGGCCGACGTGGTGAAGGACGCCGACGTGTTCCTGGGCTGCTCGGCCCCCGGCGTCATGAGCGCCGAGATGGTCAAGACCATGGGCACGCAGCCGATCATCCTGGCGCTGGCCAACCCCGAGCCCGAGATCCGCCCCGAGCTGGCCAAGGCCGTGCGCCCCGACTGCATCATCGCCACGGGCCGTTCGGACTACCCGAACCAGGTCAACAACGTGCTGTGCTTCCCGTACATCTTCCGCGGGGCGCTCGATTGCGGCGCGAGCAAGATCACGGAAGAAATGAAGCTGGCCTGCGTGCGCGAGATCGCCGACCTCACCAAGGCCGACATCAGCGAAGAAGTGGCCACCGCCTATGCCGGCCAGGAGCTGGCCTTCGGCCCCGACTACATCATCCCGAAGCCCTTCGACTCGCGCCTGATCCTGCGCATCGCGCCGGCCGTGGCCAAGGCGGCCGCCGCTTCGGGCGTGGCCTCGCGCCCCATCGAGGACATGGAGGCCTACCGCCAGCACCTGACGCGCTTCGTCTACCAGACGGGCATGTTCATGCGCCCGGTGTTCAGCGCCGCAAAAATCTCCACCACCAAGCGCGTGGCCTACGCCGAGGGCGAGGACGAGCGCGTGCTGCGCGCCGCGCAGTGGGCGGTCGACGAAGGCCTGGCCCAGCCCATCCTGGTGGGCCGCCCCGCGGTGATCGAGGCGCGCATCCAGAAGGCCGGCCTGCACATCCGCCCCGGCACCGACTTCGAGATCGTGAACCCGGAAGACGATCCGCGCTTTCGCACCTACTGGGAGAGCTTCCACAAGCTCATGGGCCGCCGCGGCGTGACGCCCGAGGCCGCCAAAACCATGGTGCGCCGCTCCAACACCACCATCGCCGCGCTGATGCTGCACCTGGGCGATGCCGACGCGATGATCTGCGGCCTGGTCGGGCGCTTCGACGTGCACCTGGAGCACATCCGCAACCTGATCGGCCTGAAGCGCGGCGCGCCCGGCTTCGCCACGCTGAACGCGCTCACGCTCGAAAAGCGCACGGTGTTCATCACCGACACCAACGTGAACGAAGACCCGAGCGCCGAACTGCTGGCCAGCATCGCCGTGATGGCCGCCGAAGAGGTGCGCCGCTTCGGCCTGCCGCCGAAGGTGGCCTTCCTGTCGCACTCGAACTACGGCACCTCCAGCCGCGGCTCGGCGCGCAAGATGCGCCTGGCGCGCGACCTGTTCTCGCAGATGGCACCCGACATCGAGTGCGACGGCGAGATGCACGGCGACGCCGCGCTGTCCGACGAGATCCGCCGCACCGCCCTGCCCGAGACCACGCTCACGGGCGAGGCCAACCTGCTGGTGTGCCCGAACCTCGACTCGGCGCACATCCTCTACAACGTGCTGAAGATGACGGGCGCGAACGGCATCACGGTGGGCCCGATCCTGCTGGGTGGCGCGAGCTCGGCCCACGTGCTGACGCCTTCGGCGACGGTGCGCCGCATCATCAACATGACGGCGCTGGCCGTGGCGAAGGTGAAGTCCCAGGACTGACGCCGACGTTTCCTCCATGAAACACAACGCCCCGTCGCGGTCTCCGCGGCGGGGCGTTTTTCATGGCGCAATGCTCAGGCGCGCACGCGGGACACCACGGGCACGTCCGCCGGGTCGAACACGTTCCAGGCCAGCAGCTCCTTGTCTTCGGGCGGCGGCTCGCAGCCGCCGACGCGGCTGGGCTTCCAATCGAAACGCTGTTTCGTATCGGCCAGCGCCTCGGCACGCTTGAAGGCGGCCAGTGCCGAATCGATGACGGGCACGCCCAGCGCGTCCTGCAGCTGGCGGTAGAAGCCGAACTCGAGCGTGCAGCCCAGGATGAGCGCCTCGGCGCCGTCCTCGTCGATGGCGCGGCGGCCCTGCGCGATCATGCGGCGCACGGTTTCGCCGCGGTCGCGCTGGAAGTCTTCCACGCCGAGTTCCAGTGCACGGAACGAGGCGATCAGGTGCGCATGGCCGTACTCGCGCACGCGCGCCTCGATGCGCGGCACCCACTTGCGGCGCCCCACGATCACCGACACCTTCTGCGCCAGGTTGGACGCGACCTCGAACGAGGCCTGGCAGGGCGCGACCACCACCGTCTGGCCGGAGATCTCTCGCGCCTCGACCAGCACCGGGTCGTAGAAGCAGCCGACCACCACGGCGTCGAAGCCCTGCTGCGCGGTGTCGCGCACGGCGCGCACGATGTCGGCGCCCAG
Organism: Variovorax sp. GW531-E2; assembly: GCF_059423125.1. Classification (NCBI taxonomy): domain Bacteria; kingdom Pseudomonadati; phylum Pseudomonadota; class Betaproteobacteria; order Burkholderiales; family Comamonadaceae; genus Variovorax; species Variovorax sp. GW531-E2. The sequence continues at coordinate 100,651 of NZ_JBWKXQ010000006.1, forward strand.
CAGCGCCTCGTAGCTCTGGTACTCGACGTGGTGCTGCACCGAGGCGTTGCGCAGCGACACCACCTCGACCTCGGTGCCGGGGTTCTTCACCTCGGCGAACTCCTGCGCGAAGCGCGCGTTGTAGGTGTCGTTGCCGACGGCCCGGATCCAGCGGATGCGCAGTGTCATGTGGCTTCTCCGTTCAGGCCGGCGCGAAGGCTTCGCCCAGCGACTTCTCGAGCGGCCGGTACAGCTCGGGCATGAACATGGTGCGCGACAGCAGCAGCCGCGCGCGCGGCGCCACCAGCACGCGCAGCCGCGCGCCCTGGCGCACATGGGCCGACACCACGGGCTGGCCGTCGTCCGAGAAGGTCATGATCAGGTCGGGAAAGCGCGCGATGCGCTCGCCGCCCTGCGCCAGCAGCATGTACTCGTTGATGAAGCGCAGCGTGGTGCCGGCCGTGTCGTCGAGTTCGACCACGCCGACGTCCAGCCCTTCCTGCTGCTCGCAGCGGTAGCTGCGCACCGTGCCCTCGGCCACGAGGCGGCCGTCGAGCGAACGGGCCACGGCATCGACGCCGCCATCGAGAAAGGTCTGGCCCAGCGCGATGGCGTGGCTGATGGCGCCCGGCGCGCCGTGCTGGCGCGCGTAGCCCACGGTCACGGGGTTGCGCGCCACGGCCACCAGGCCGCCCGCCTCCACCGAGGCGCGGCGCACCACGGCCGAGGTCTGTTCGAGCCGGCCCGACACCACGCCTTCGACATAGCGGTGCGGCTCGCCGCCCGCGTAGGCCTGCACCGAGAGGTAGTCGGGCTCGGTGTGCAGGCCCAGCGCGCCCATCACGCTCGAAGGGTGGGCGCGGCCGTTGCACGCGAGGTCGATCACGGGCAGGCCGGTCATGGCGGCGTGGAACCAGCCGTTGACCGTGGTCTCGGCGCCGTTCTCGTTGGCATGCAGCGCCACCAGCTTCTGGCCCGCCGGCAGCTCGCGCCGCAGCAGGTCCAGCGTGCGCAGAAGGTGCGCCGGCTGCACGTGCGGATCGGGCGCGGCCGGCGCGCCCACCAGGGCCATGGTGGCGGTGAGCGCGGCGTCGTCAAACTCGTCGACGCTCCACAGCTGCGGCGTGCCGACCTGCAGCGCCAGCCGCGCGGCGCGCTCGCCGGCCGCGATGAGCCCGCCGCCCCCGCCGCCAAGGATGGCGCCGCCCCAGATGGCCGCGCGGACGTCGTCGCTGGTCAGATTGCGTTTCATGGATTCGATTCCTGTGTGTGATGAAAGGAAAGAAGGAGAACTACTTGCGCAGGCTCTTCACCGCGCCCGAGAAGAAGCTGTAAAGCGCGTCGCCCGCGATGACGCCGCCGGCGAACACCTCGAGCCGTTCGCGCGCGGCGGCGCCGAGCACGGCATGCACCGCGAGCCGGCAGGCGATGCCGGCCGCGACCATCCAGCCGGCCATCGGGCTGGCGATGAGCAGGCCGGTGGCGAACAGCACGCCCAGCTGCTGGCGCGGCCCGCCCGCCAGCTGCAGCAGCGCGCCGGGCACGGCCCACAGCGCCAGGTTGCGCGCGGTCTCGCCCGAGATGCCGGCCTTGATCGCGGCCACGTGGCGGCGTTGATCGGCGCGGTCTGGTGGTTGGCGAAGAACAGCGGGTAGGCACAAGCCACCACCACGATCGCCACGCTGAAGCCGACCATGCCGGCGATCATCTGTTCGCGCCGGCCTTCGAGTTCGAAGGCCGAGCCCGAGGCCTCGCCGCGCAGCAGGTGGCCGGCCTTGAGGTCATAGCCCATGTCGGCAAAGGCCGGGCCGGTGGCGGCCGAGAAGCCGGCCAGCACCACCAGCGCCTCGGGCGGAAAGCCGATCAGGATGCCCAGCAGCAGCGAGATCAGCGCCACCGCGAAGGCCGGGAACCAGCCCGAGTGCATGGCCGCGATGCCCACGATGAGTTCGTGCACGAAGGCCGCGAAGGTGCCGTACACGATGAACAAGGCCAGCATGCCGGGCGACATGCCGGTGTAGATGCCGGTGCCCGCGCACAGCAGCACCATGATCGCGAGGTAGCCCGCGCCGCCCAGCTTGAGCGAGCGGCCGAGCACGCTGGCGCCGCGCGCCTCGGCCAGCGCTTCCTTCGTCGTGGCGGGGCCGTCGGCCGCGCGCCCGTGCTTCTTCAGCACCACGCGCGCCACCTGCACCAGCGCGACGAGGCCGGCGCCGATCATCATCCCGTGCGGCACGTAGCGCGTGCCGATGTCGAAGCCGAACAGCGGCGCCGAATAGCCGCGCACCAGCAGCCCGATGCCGAAGGCGGTCATGGCGCCCAGCCCGCCGATCAGCGCCACGCCGAAGGCCGACATCGGCAGCTTGAACACCGCGCCCGCCACGCCGGTGGCCAGCCCGCCCAGCAGCAGCCAGGCCTGCTTGCCGCCGCCGTCGCCCGCCTTGATGGCCTCGGCCGCGGCGATGCCCAGCGGCCACGGGTTCTTCGCCGGGAAGGCCGGCGTGTCGAACATGCGGTACAGCAGCCAGGCATCGAGCAGCATCGCCAGGCTCACGCCGATGAGCATCGGCACCACCATCTGCGGCAGGCCGAACAGGAAGGGAATGCCGATCGGCAGGAACAGGCTGTTGGCCGCGCCGAAGGTGGCCGACGAGATGCTCGTCTGCGCCAGGTTCTGCGCATGCACCGAACGGAAGCCCCGGAACATGGCCAGCGGCACGCGCGCCAGCGTCATGGCCGCGAGCGCGCCGATCAGCGAGGTGCTCGGCGTGATGCCCAGGCTGGCCAGCATCTGGATGCCGACGATGGCGCCGAACACGCTGAGCACCACCGTGAGGATCAGGTTGGCGGGCGCGAGCGCCTTGGGATGCAGCGCGGCCGGCGGCAATGCGGTGTGCCCGGCGCCCTTGTCTTCCAGCGGCGCGACGGCGGTCACTTCATGGTGCATGGTCATTCCTTGTTAGTTCCATATTTTGGAACCATGTCCAATAAACTTGAACTGAATGATAAAACCGTACTTTCGGCTGTCAAGCGGGCGTTCACCCGGGTCGGCCGAAAGACGCACCGACACCGAACCTATGATTCCCACCCCAACCTACCGAACACGATGAGCACCCTTGCCAACGCCATGGACGTCCTGAAGCTGATCGCGCGGCTGCGTCGCGACATCACGGTGACGGACGTCGTGACCGAGCTGGGCCTGCCCAAGAGCTCTGCCTCGCGCACGCTGAGCATGATGGCCGGCTACGGCTTCCTGGACCGCGACGCGGCCACGCGCGCCTACCGCCCGGGCGGCGTGATCATGGAAGCCTCGTACCACTTCCGCGCCTCGCGCAACACGGCCTCGCTGGTCGAGGAGGCGCTCGACGCGCTGGTGCGCGAGACGGGCTGCACGGGCTACATCAACGTGCTCGACGGCACCGACACGCTGGTGATCCAGATGCGCACCGGCGCCGGTGCGCTGCAGATCTACACGCCGCCGGGCAGCCGCGCACCCGCCTATTCCAGCGCCATGGGCCGCGCGCTGCTGGCCCGCCTGGACGACGACGAAGTGAGCGCCCTGATCGGCACCAAGCTCGACCAGGGCCGCGGCCACGCCCCGAAGACGCGCAAGGACCTGCTCGCGCGCCTGGCCGTGATCCGCGACACGGGCTGGGCCCTGTCGCGCGGCGAGTACGTGACCAACGTGGCGGGCATCTCGTCGGCGGTGCTCGACCCCGCCACGCGGCAGACCTACGCCTTCGGCATCGCGCTGCCTGCAGAGCAGCTGTCGGAGGCGCTGGTGGAACGCTTCGGCGCCACCGTGCGCGACGCCGCCAGCAGCGTGGGCAAGCGCGTGGGCGATCCGTACTGGCTGGGCTTCGGGGCGACCGCCGCGCTGACGTAGCCACGCCGGCGCCGGCGCAAGCCGCACGCCCCGCCGCGTTCGCCGCTGCGGGGCTTTTTTTCGCCTGCCGCATCGTGAGGCGCCTCGGTGCGCAGGGTGCGCCAAGGCGGTGCTTCCAGGCGCCCGATCGCCCTTTCCAGAAGCCTCTAACCACCATTTCGGCTGGCATGCAATCTGCTAATACCCTGAGCAGATATTTCTCATATCTTACTAATATATTTAAAAACCAAGCCTTCAAGCCCTGGTTTCGACCGCTGTCCGCAGCGCCCTTTTCTTCTTTTTTTCGAGGTACACGTCCATGAGCAATCCCCGCTGGCAAGGCATCTTCCCCGCCATCACCACCAAGTTCCACGCCGACGAAAGCATCGACGCCGAGGGCACCGCCCGCCACATCGACTTCCAGATCCGCAACGGCATCCATGGCCTCGTCACCTGCGGTTCGCTCGGCGAAGCCAGCACGCTGACGCTGGAAGAAAAGCTGCAGGTGGCGAAGATCGCCCTGGAAGCCGCCGACGGCCGCATCCCCGTGCTGGCCAATGTGTCGGAGACCAGCACCCGCGAAGCCCTGCGCTACGTGGACGGCGCCAACAAGCTGGGCGTGGCCGGCTACATGGTCATGCCCTCGGTGATCTACGTGGCCGACGCGCGCGAAGCGATGCTCAACGTGCGCACCATCGCCAACGCGGCCCAGAAACCCATCATGGTCTACAACAACCCGGTGGCCTACCGCGTGGACCTCAAGCCCCAGCACATGGTCGAGCTGGCCGACTGCGAATGGATCGCCGCCATCAAGGAAAGCACCGACGACATCCGCCGCATCACCGACCTGCGCAACACCGTGGGCGACCGCTACCAGCTGTTCCTGGGCGTGGACGACCTGGCGTACGAAGGCCTGGCGCTGGGCTGCGACGGCCTGCTGGCCGGTGTCGGTTGCGCCTTCCCGCGCGAGACGGTGGCGCTGTACGACCTGATGAAGGCCGGCAAGTTTGCCGAAGCCCTGAAGCTGTACCAGTGGATGACGCCGATGCTGCACCTGGACGTGTCGACCAAGCTGGTGCAGAACCTCAAGCTCATCGACCTGCTGGTCGGCGTGGGCACCGAGCACATGCGCCGCCCGCGCCTGCCGCTCATCGGCGAGGAGCGCGCCTTCATCGAGAAGGTCGTCACCAAGGCGCTGGCCACGCGGCCCGCGCAGTACCAGTCGGTCATGTAATCGCCGCGCGCACGACGCACCGCAAGGCCCAGAACACCATGCAAGAAAACGCCTTGAAAGGAAGCGGCGGCCTGTCCCGCCGCGTGCTCGACGCGTCGGACTTCGTCCTGCGCTGCGAGCGCCACCTGCTCAGCAGCCTCATGGGGTTGCTCATCGTGCTGGTGCTGCTGAACGTGGTCACGCGCTACGGCGGCTTTCCGCTCTACTGGGTGGACGAGGCCTCGGTGTACTGCGTGGTCTGGCTCACCTTCATCGGTGCGTCGGCGATGACGCGGCTGCGGCTGGACTTTGCGGTGACGCTGCTCACCGACAAGCTCGGCACGCGGGCCGTGCGCGTCGCCAAGGCCAGCGCCTCGGGCGGCGTGCTGCTGCTCGGGCTGGCCCTGCTCGCGATGTGCTGGCTGTGGATGGACCCGGCCGGCATCGTGCGCCACGGCTTCGACGCGAAGGAATTCGCGGCCGAGAGCTTCAACTTTCTCTACACCGAGCGCACGCAGACGCTCGACTGGCCGACGTGGGTGGTGCAGCTGATCCTGCCGATCTTCGCGCTCACCCTCAGCGTGCATGCGCTGGCCAACCTCCTCGAAGACCTCGGCCTGCAGCCCAAGCGCACGCACGACGAGTTCCATGTCGCCAACGCGGACGCCGTGAACTGAAATGCTGACCTCTGCCTTCTTCCTGCTGATCATGCTGGTCGGCGTGCCGATCGGTGCCTGCCTGTGCCTGTCGGGCATCGTCTACATCCTCAACTCGGGCGACACGGTGCTGTTCCAGTCGTTCCCGGTGCAGATGTTCGGCGGCGTCGACAGCTACAGCCTCATCGCGATTCCGCTGTTCATCCTGATCGGCGAGATCATGAACGGCGGCGGCATCACGCGGCGCCTCGTCGACCTCGCGCTGGCCTTCATCGGTTCGGTGAAGGGCGGCCTGGCCTACGTGAACATCCTGGCGAACATGCTGGTGTCGTCGATCATCGGCTCAGCCACCGCGCAGGTGGCGATCATGAGCCAGATCATGGTGCCCGAGATGGAGAAGCAGGGCTACGACAAGACCTTCGCGGCCGGCATCACGGTGTACGGCGGCATGCTCGGCCCGATCATTCCGCCCTCGGTGATGTTCGTGGTGTACAGCGTGCTCGCGCAGGTGGCGGTGGGCGACATGCTCATCGCAGGGATCATCCCCGGCGTGATCCTCACGGTGCTGTTCTTCATCGTGATCGCCGGCATGGGCGTGATCTACAACTACCCGCGCACCGAAAAGCGCACCGCCCGCCAGCGGCTGCACACGATCCTCACGGCCTGCCCGACGCTGCTCATTCCCATCGTGATCGTCGGCTCGATCCTCGGCGGGCTGGCCAACCCCACCGAATCGGCGGCGGTGGGCGCGGTGGCCGCGGTGCTGGTGGGTCGCTATGTGACCAAGGAATTCCGCTTCGCGATGATTCCGCAGATCCTGCTCAAGTCGGCGATCTACTCGGCGGTGGTGCTGTTCCTGGTGGCGGCCGCCGCGGTGTTCTCGTGGCTGCTGATCTACGGCAAGGTGCCGCAGGCCACGGCCGCATGGATACAGACCGTGGCGAAGGACCCGATCGCCTTCCTGCTGCTGGTGAACGTGATCCTGCTGGTGATCGGCACCGTGATCGACGGCATTCCCGGTCTCATCATGACCGTGCCGATCCTCTTGCCCATCGCGACCGAGATCTACGGCATCGACCCGCGCCACTTCGGCGTGGTGGTGGTCATCAACCTCGTGCTCGGGCTGATGACGCCGCCGGTGGGGCTGAGCTTCTTCGTGGCCTCGGCGGTGACCGGGGCCAAGCCCGGAAAGATGTTCATCGTCACGCTGCCCTTCTTCCTGATCTGCTGCGTGGCGCTGGTGCTGCTGTCGCTGTTCCCGAGTCTTTCGCTGGCGCTCATCAAGTAAGCGCTGAACCGATCTCTCTCTCGCTTCCCTTCACCTCACCCCACAGGAGCTTCGCATGGCCCTCTCCCGCCGCCAGTTCGTCCAGGCCGCCGCCGGCACCGCCGCCGCGTCGACCGCCCTCTTCGGCACCGTGTCGCGTGCCGCCGCCGCCAAGGAATTCCGCCTGGGCCTCATCACGCCCGCGGGGCACTCGTGGAACCGCGCCGCAGTGAGCTTCGGCGAAGCACTCAAGAAAGCCACCGACGGCCGCCTGAGCGCCACGGTGTTCCACTCGGGCCAGCTCGGCAACGAGTCGGCCATGATGCAGCAGCTGCAGTCGGGCGCGCTCGACATGGGCTGGATCCAGGCGGCCGAACTCGGCTCGCGCGTGGCGAGCGTGGCGGCCATCAACGCGCCCTACCTCGTGCGCTCGACCACCAACGTCGCCTCGCTCGTGCGCACGCCCGCGGCGCTCAAGCTGCTCGACGTGCTGCCGCGCGAGACCGGCACCATCGGCCTGGGCTGGGGCATCACCGGCATGCGCGTGGTGTTCGCCACCAAGGACATCGCCTCGCCCACCGACCTGAAGGGCATGAAGCTGCGCATCAACCCCACGCCGGTGTACCGCGACTTCTACCAATTGCTGGGCGCTGCGCCCACGCCCATTCCCACACCGGGCGTGTTCGACGCGATGTCCAACGGCCAGGTCGACGGGCTCGAAGCCGACATCGAGTTCTCGTGGAACCAGCGCTTCGACCGCGTCTCGAAAACGCTGCTGCCGATGAACGCGCTGTTCATGCCCTTCGCACCGCTGGTGTCGGGCCGCATCTGGCAGACGCTCGATGCGAAGGACAAGGCGCTCATCACCGACCTCGTGAAGCAGCAGCTCGACGCGCAGATCAAGGACATCGTGACCACCGAGCTCGGCCTCATCGACAAGTTCAAGGCCAGCGGCATCGCGATCAAGAGCGCCACCAACTACAACCCCGCGCCGGTCATCGCCGAGTTCGACAAGGTCTGGCTGCCCAAGGCGCCGCAGATTGCCGAGCTGCGCAAGATCGGCGCCGCGCTCTGACGGCGGCCCGAGGCCGCAATTCCCAGGCGCGGTGCACGCCGCACACGCCCTGGGCGCACCGCGCACCTCGGTGATTCACCGGAAGGGTTCGCACCAATCGCGTGCGGGCACCGTTTTTGCTTGAATGCCGAAGCATTCACATTCACGGAACCCGCATGAACAAGCGTCAACTGATCCAGTCCTTCCTCGCCGCCTCGGCCCTCAGCTTCGGCCTGTCTTCGGCCATGGCCCAGAGCCCGACGCCGATCAAGTTCCAGCTCGACTGGCGTTTCGAAGGACCGGCCGCGCTGTTCCTGCACCCCGCGGCCAAGGGCTACTTCAAGGCCGCCGGCCTGGACGTGACCATCGACGCCGGCAACGGCTCGGGCGGCACCGTGACGCGCGTGGCCTCGGGCGCCTACGACATGGGCTTTGCCGACCTGGCAGCGCTGATGGAGTTCCACGCCAACAACCCCGACAGCCCGAACAAGCCGGTGGCCGTGATGATGGTCTACAACAACACGCCGGCCTCGGTCATGGCGCTCAAGAAGAGCGGCATCACCAAGCCGGCCGACCTCGCCGGCAAGAAGCTCGGCGCGCCGGTGTTCGACGCCGGCCGCCGCGCGTTCCCGATCTTCGCCAAGGCCAACAACATCGGCGCCGTGAACTGGACCGCCATGGACCCGACGCTGCGCGAGACCATGCTGGTGCGCGGCGACATCGACGCCATCACGGGCTTCACCTTCACCTCGCTGCTCAACCTGGAAGCGCGCGGCGCCAAGGCGGCCGACGTGGTGATCCTGCCCTACCCCGACTACGGCGTGAAGCTGTACGGCAACGTGATCATCGCCTCGCCCAAGCTGCTCAAGGACAACCCGGCGGCAGTGAAGAAGTTCCTCTCGGCCTTCGCCAAGGGCGCCAAGGAAGTCATCGCCAACCCGGCGTTGGGCATCGAGTCGGTGAAGGCGCGTGACGGCATCATCGACAGCAAGCTCGAGACGCGCCGCCTGCAGCTGGCGATCGACACCGTCATCAACAGCGCCGACGCGCGCACCGACGGCTTCGGCGCCGTCAACGCGGGCCGCATGTCGCTCATGGCCTCGCAGGTCTCCGATGCCTTCAACACCAAGACGCGCGTGAGCCCCGACGCCGTGTGGACCGCGGCCATGCTCCCGCCCGCGGCCGAGCTCAGCGGAATCCTGCGCAAGTGATGGCGGCCGGCGCAACGACACCCGACGCGGCCGCCCCCTTCGTCGATTTTCAGGACGTCTGGCTCGCCTACAACGAAGAGCTGCTGCGCGCCAACCACTTCGCGGTCGAGGCCATCGACCTGAAAGTGACGCGCGGCGAGTTCATCGCCATCGTCGGCCCCTCGGGCTGCGGCAAGTCGACCTTCATGAAGCTCACCACGGGGCTGAAGATGCCCTCGATGGGCAAGATCCGCATCGACGGCCAGCCCGTGACCGGGCCGCTGAAGATCTCGGGCATGGCCTTCCAGGCGCCCTCGCTGCTGCCGTGGCGCACCACGGTCGACAACGTGCTGCTGCCGCTGGAAATCGTCGAGCCCTACCGCTCGAACTTCAAGGCCAAACGCAAGGAATACGAAGAGCGCGCCCGCCGCCTGCTGCAGAAGGTGGGCCTGGGCGGCTACGAAGACAAGTTTCCGTGGCAGCTCTCGGGCGGCATGCAGCAGCGCGCGAGCATCTGCCGCGCGCTCATCCACGAGCCCAAGATGCTGCTGCTGGACGAGCCCTTCGGCGCGCTCGACGCCTTCACGCGCGAAGAGCTGTGGTGCATCCTGCGCGACCTGTGGACCGAGCAGCAGTTCAACGTGATCCTGGTCACGCACGACCTGCGCGAGTCGGTGTTCCTGGCCGACACGGTGTACGTGATGAGCAAGAGCCCCGGACGCTTCGTGGTGAAGCGCGAGATCGACCTGCCGCGCCCGCGCGAGCTGGAGCTGACCTACACCAAGGAGTTCACCGACATCGTGCTCGAACTGCGCGGCCACATCGGCGCCATCCGCGGCAACGCCACCACCCCCTCCGCTGCTGCGGCGGCGGCAGCGCACTGAGGAGCCGGCGATGAAAAACAGCAAACAACTCGAGCGCTGGTCGCCGTGGCTGCTGCTCGTGGCGGTGCTCCTGCTGTGGCAGGTGATCTGCGCGGGCTTCGGCGTGTCGGACTTCATCTTTCCGAGCCCGCTGCGCATCTGGGAGCAGTTCTGGGAGTTCAAGGAAATCATCGCGGGCCACGCGTGGCGCACCTTCTGGGTCACGATGGCCGGCTTCGGCCTGGCGATCGTGGTGGGCGTGCTGCTGGGCTTCGTGATCGGCAGCTCGCGCCTGGCCTATGCGGCGATCTATCCGCTGATGACGGCCTTCAACGCCCTGCCCAAGGCGGCCTTCGTGCCGATCCTGGTGGTGTGGTTCGGCATCGGCATCGGGCCGGCGATCCTCACGGCGTTTCTGATCAGCTTCTTCCCGATCATGGTGAACATCGCGACCGGCCTGGCCACGCTCGAACCCGAGCTGGAAGACGTGCTGCGCGTGCTGGGCGCCAAGCGCTGGGACGTGCTCGTCAAGATCGGCCTGCCGCGCTCCATGCCCTACTTCTTCGGCTCGCTGAAGGTGGCAATCACGCTGGCCTTCGTCGGCACCACGGTGAGCGAGATGACGGCCGCCAACGAAGGCATCGGCTACCTGCTGATCTCGGCCGGCTCGGCCATGCAGATGGGCCTGGCCTTCGCGGGCCTGATGGTGGTGGGTGCGATGGCGATGATCATGTACGAACTCTTCAGCCTGATCGAGAAGCACACCACAGGCTGGGCACACCGCGGTTCGCAGAACGCATAAATAATGGGGGCATGACCCCCGAACAGATCACCCGCGCGCTGCGTCGCGCCGACGCCGTGGCGCGACGCGCCATGGCCATGGGCCGCCACCCCTTCGGCGCCGTGCTCGTCGCACCCGACGGCGAGACCGTCCTCGCCGAGCAGGGCAACATCGACACGGTGCACCACGCGGAGGCCACGCTCGCGCGCCACGCAGCGCAGAACTGGCCGCCCGAGTACCTGTGGCAGTGCACGCTGGTGACCACCTTCGAGCCCTGCGCCATGTGCGCGGGCACGAGCTACTGGGCCAACATCGGGCGCATCGTGTACGGCGCGGAAGAATCCGCGCTGCTCGCGCTCACCGGCGACCACCCCGAGAACCCGACGCTGAGCCTGCCCTGCCGCGAGGTCTTCGCGCGCGGACAGAAACCCGTCGAGGTGATCGGCCCCGTGCCCGAGGTGGCCGACGAGATGATCGCCACGCACCGAGGGTTCTGGGAATCGCGCTAGTGGACCCGCACGGCGTGTTCGCGCCTTACCTGGAACGTTGGCATCTCACGCCGGACGGCGAGGCCTTCACGTCGCTGAGCGGCACGCTGCTGCCCGTGCGCCAGCAGGGCGTGGCGGCCATGCTCAAGCTCTCACACGAGGCCGAGGAACAGGCGGGCAGCCTGTTGATGGCCTGGTGGAACGGCGACGGTGCCGCGCCCGTGCTGGCCCATGACGGCGAAGCCTTGCTGATGGTGCGCGCGCAAGGCACGGCTTCGCTTGCACAGATGGTGAACGACGGCCGCGACGACGAGGCCACACGCATCCTGTGCGCCGCCGCCGCGCGCCTGCATGCCCCGCGCGACACGCCGCCGCCCCCGACGCTGGTTCCGCTCTCGCGCTGGTTCGAATCGCTGTGGGCCGGCGCGGCCACGCACGGCGGCGTCTTCGACCACAGCGCACGCACCGCACGCGAGCTGCTGGCCGCGCCGCGCGAGGTGGTCGTGCTGCATGGCGACATCCACCACGGCAATGTGCTCGACTTCGGCCCGGCCGGCTGGCTCGCCATCGACCCCAAGGGCCTGCACGGGGAGCGCGGTTTCGACCACGCGAACATCCTGTGCAACCCGGACGGCGAGAGTGCGCTGGTGCCCGGGCGCTTCGCGCGCCGCATCGAGGTCATCGCGGAGGCCACGGGCATCGAGCAGCGGCGACTGCTGCAATGGGTGCTGGCGTGGGCCGGGCTGTCGTCGGTGTGGATGCTGGAAGATGGCGAGGCGCCCGGGAGCACGCTGGCGGTGGCGCAGCTGGCGGCTGCGGCGCTCGGGATCGCCGGCTAGATTCGGACGCATGTCTTGCCCTCACTCTTACCTCGACGTCCTTGCGCGGGTTCTGGCGCTGCCGATGTCGGAAGGCCTTGCGTCTTCTGACGAGCGCTTTCACGCGGCATCGGCGGGTGAAGACGCATTGATCGTCGATGTCGAGAGGCGCCGCTACCACCGCGTGCCCGATGCGCGTCCTCAGCGCTTCGATGACACGGCGCATGACAGCGTCGCGCAGGCAGCGCTGCAGCTGGAACACAGCGATGGCGTCCGCACGATCGCGCTGGCCGCGCAGGACGACAGCTTCTGGACACCACTGCCCGATCCGCGCGTGATCGGCCTGCCGCGCATCGTGCAGCGGCATGACACGGCGTGGACGTCTCCGGCGCCGCCGCCTTCAGATGCTCCCCAACGGACCCGTCTCACCGACTGGCTGGGATCGCTGGTCGCGCTGGCGGTGCTGGCCTTCTTTGCCGCCTTCGGGTTCAACGCACTGCGCTGGTCGTTGGAAGGAGGCTGGAACCTGCTGTGGCTGCTGGTGGGGCTGCCGGTGTTTCCGGTCTTCACCGTGCTGACACTGTCGACCGCCTACGGCTTTTTCCGAACTGCGGTGCCACCGCGTCAAGCCCTGAACGCGATCGATGTCCGTCGCGACGAGCGCTTTCGCATCGGCGAACCCCTGGCGTTTCGCGTGGATGCCACGGTGCCAGCGTCGGTGGGCGATCAACCCGCGGAACCGCCGCCCCAGATCTTCGCTCGCCTGATCGTCCAGACGGTGAACGACAAGGGAGATGGCAGTTGGTCGGTGAGGGATCAGAAGTGGGCCACGGACACCGCCGACTGCACGCCATCAACGCTCGCTGGTACGGGTGAGCGCCACGTGCACTATGCCGGCACCTTGACGGCAACGCGCCGGACGCCGCGCGAGGCGCAAGAGCGGTGGTATCTGACGCTATCCGCCAGCATGGAAATGGATACCGAGCCGTTCTACGTCACCAGCCTCGCCACGCCTCCCTTGATCACGCCCTATCGAATAGTGCAGCAACCGGATCGCCCGGCGCAGCTCGACGCCCTGCTGCACGGCACGGCATGGGAGCTGGTCCGCACGGCCTACAACGGAGAAGACGATAGGACGTCCTTCGAGGATTTCACACCGGAAGAGTGCCACGCGGTGTTCACAGTCGACATCGAAGCGCTGGTGGATCACGCAATGACTACCCGCTGGTACGAAGACAAGCTCAGGGCCGAGCGAACCAACGGAGACAGCTCCTACTACCTACTGAAAGAAGGCCTGAGCTACAAACTGATGTACGTCGAACGCCACTGGGCCGAAGCGCTGTTGTACGAGTCCCCCGATCTGCGCAGCGTGGTAGGACGCTACCTGGTCGCAGCCCATCTGTTTGCCGACCATCTGCCAGGTGCGGAAACGATGAAGGTGCGACAGCCGCGCTTCTACTAGCCCAACCGCAGCGACGCCTCATCCCGCCAATAGGCCACCGCCGCCAGCCACCCTTCCCACACGCACCCATTGCAGCCACGCCCGCAGCAGGTGGTGGGCTCCGGCGGCGGCGCACGCATCGCCACCCCTTCGGCATCGAGCATCGCCTGCACGCGCGCGATCAGCGCTTGCGCGCCGGCAAGGTTCGTGGGTTCGGGCAGCCGGTCGATGGCGTTCATGGTGGACGGGTCTTCTTCAGGCCTCGAGGTTCATCAGTTCGAGCCGCATCTTCGCGCCGCCCGATTCGCTCGAGCCGATGCTCAGCTGGCCGCGGTGCAGCCGCGCCACCTCGGCCACGAGGTGCAGGCCCAGCCCGGCGCCGCGCCCGCGCGGCACGAGCCGATGGAACGGCGCCACCACGCGCTCGCGGTCGGCCTCGGGGATGCCGGGGCCCGAGTCGCGCACCTCGATGCACGAGGGCTCGCACAGCCGCACCTGGATGTCGCAGCCCGGCCCGCCGTGCTCGATGGCGTTCTGGATCAGGTTGGTGAGCGCGCGTTCCAGCGAGGGCGCATCGCCGCGCACGGTGAGCGGCTGCGGTGCATCGACCGACAGCGTGCAGCGGCTGCGGATGGCGAGCGGCGCGATGTCGGCCGCCACGCGCTCGCACAGCGACTTCAGCTCCACCTGCTGGTCCAGCGACAGGCCGTGGTCCAGGCGCTGCAGGTCGAGCAGCTGCTCGGCCAGCGTGGCCAGCCGCGCTGAGGCCTGCATGAGCTTCATCTTCAGCGGGTCGTTGGGCAGGCCTTCGAGATGGATCTGCAGCGTGGTGATCGGTGTGCGCAGCTCGTGCGCGGCATCGGCCAGGAAGCGCTCCTGCCGGTCGTAGCCTTCGTTGAGCCGGTCGAAGGCGCGGTTGACCGCGTTGACCAGCGGACGGATCTCGCTGGCCACGTTGGCCAGCGGCAGGCGCGTGGTGCGCTCGTGCACGTCGATGCCCTCGGCATGCTCCGCCGTGGCCACCACGCCCTTCAGGCCGCGCTTCACGACGAACGGCGTCGCCAGGATCACGCCCAAGCAGGTCACGAGCGCCATCGGCGCCACCAGGAACAGGAAGGCGATGCCGGTGCCCTTGAGCGTGTTCTCCACCGTGAGCGGGCCGCCGGTCTGCGCCATCACGGCCACCGGGCCGGCGCGCGATTCGATGCGCTCGAAGCGGGCCTTGGGGCGGGTGCCGTCGCTCTCGGGGTCGATGGCCACGCGCTCGGTGTCGTCCAGCGCATCGAGCAGCCGCAAGTAGGCGGGCGGCACCTCGCCGTGGCGCAGCTGCACGCCGCGCGGGTCGCGCACGATGAACCAGAACTGTGGGTCGGCCTTCTGCAGCCGCCGCAGCGCGCTCGTGGGCTCGACCACCAGCTGGCCGTCGGTGCCGCGCATCAAGGCGCGCTGGATGGCCGCCACCGTCTCGTGGCCGGTCTCGTCGACCACGCGGCCCAACGCCCACGCCAGCCCGAGGAAGCCGCCCATCACCAGCAGGCCGACCACCACCTGCAAGAGGATCAGGCTCCAGATCAGCCGCCAGCGCAGCGAAAGCAAGCTGAGGCTCATGCCGACTGCGGCGCGCACATCAGGTAGCCCACACCGCGGATCGCATGGATCTCGACCTGCGCGCCCGCCTTGTCGAGCTTGGAGCGCAGGCGCGAGACGTGCGTGTCGAGCGCGTTCGACTGGATGTCGTCCTTGTGGCCGTACACGCGGTCTTGCAGCGCCTCGCGCAGCACGGTGCGGCCGCGGTGCTCGAGCAGCGTCTCGAGCACCAGCAGCTCACGCCGGGGCAGCGTGAGGCAGGCCTCGCCCACATGGGCCTGGCGCGTGTGGTGGTCGAAACGCAGCTGCCCGAGCGTCATGATGAAGTTGGCGCGCACCGCGGGGCGGCGTGCCAGCGCGCGCACGCGGGCCAGCAGTTCGTCCATCGAGAAGGGCTTGGCCAGGTAGTCGTCGGCGCCGCCGTCCAGGCTCAGCACGCGCTCGGCCACGTCGGTCATGGCGGTGAGCACGAGCACGGCGCAGGCGATGTGGTTCTGCGCGAGGAACGCGACGAGCGAGAGGCCGTCACCGTCGGGCAGGCCGCGGTCGAGCACGACCACGTCGTAGGGCGCGCCGAGCGCGGCCTCCTCGGCCGCGCGCAGCGAGCTCGCCACATCGACCACCGCCTGGTTCTGGCGCAGCGCCGACGCGAGCGCCTGCGCCAGGTCGGCTTCGTCTTCGACAAGCAGGATTCTCATGGGGGGATGGGGAGAGACCGGACAGGCGGGTGATTCTAGAGAGCCCCACATGAGGTAACGCAATGTTCACGCAATGCATGCGCCTACGCTGTGGCGCTTCCCTCTCCTGAAAGCGCACCGGTGACGCTGCCCCCCCGCCCGAACCCCGCCGCCCTCCCCGTCACGCCCTGGCACCTGGCGCTGGGGCAGCGCTTCGCCACGCTGTGGGTCGTGAAGATGATCGGCACCACGCTCGGCATCTCGGGCTTCTTCGTCCTGTACTTCTGGGTGATGCACCACCCGCCCTCGGTGCCGACGGTGATGCCGCTCACCGCCATCGACCACTGGGTGGGCGTGAGCGACGACGCGATGCTGCTGTACAGCTCGCTGTGGTTCTACATCTCGCTCGCGCCGGCCTTCACGCAGAACAAGGCCGAGCTGTGGGCCTGCGCACGCGGGGCCGCGCTCATGGCGGCCATCGGCCTGGCGGTGTTCTGGTGTTTTCCGACGGTGGTGCCAAGCTTTGCGATCGACTGGTCGCAGTACCCGGCGCTGCAGTTCCTCAAGAGCGCCGATGCGGGCGGCAATGCCTTCCCGTCACTGCATGTGGCCTTTGCCGTGTTCGCGGCCGTGTGGCTCGGCCGCCAGCTGCGCAGCGTGCAGGCGCCCGCGTGGACGCAATGGGTGAACGTGCTGTGGGCCGTGGGAATCGTCTACTCGACGCTGGCCACGCGCCAGCACGTGCTGCTCGACGTGCTCGGTGGTGTGCTGCTGGCGGGCCTCGTGTGCTGGCGTCGCGCGCCGCGTGCCCGCTTGGTGCTGGCCGAGGCGTGAGCGCCGTCGGTTACCAGAAGATCCAGAGGGCGAGGCCGCCGAAGATCGTCCACTTGACCAGGTAGTACGCGCGCTTGTCCCAGGCCTTCAGGCGCTTGCCGACCACGCGGATCTGGTAGATGTACTTGAAGGCGCGGTTCAGGCCGCCCGTCTTGTCGCCCGCATCGTTGGGCGAAGCGGCGGCGGCCAGCAGGTTCTTCGCGAACCAGCGGTTCACGGCGCTGGCCCAGCGGTACTTCAGCGGACGCTCGATGTCGCAGAACAGGATCACGCGGTCGTGGTCGGTGGTGTTCTCGGCGTAGTGGATGTAGGTCTCGTCGAACACCACGGCCTCACCGTCGCGCCAGTGGTAGCGCTGGCCGTCCACGTCGATGTAGCAGCCTTCGACACCCGGCGTCCACAGGCCCAGGTGGTAGCGCAGCGAACCGGCGAACGGGTCGCGGTGGCGCACGAGGCGGCTGCCCGGGGGCAGCTCGGCGAACATCGCGGCCTTGATGGTGCCGATGCCCTTGAGCAGCTCGGTGGTGCGCGGGCACAGCACGGCGGCCGAGGGGTGCGCCTCGTCGTACCACTTCAGGTAGAAGCGCTTCCAGCCGCTCTTGAAGAAGGAGTTGAAGCCCACGTCGTTGAACTGGCTCGAGGCCTTGATGCTGCCGCCGTTGCGCATGGCCAGCGCTTCCTCGCGGATCACTTCCCAGTTTTCCTCGAGGATGCGCATCTCGGGGAACTGCGCGGGCGACAGGTACGGCGTACCGGGCACCTTCGAGAAAAGGTACATGAAGACGTTCAGCGGCGCCAGGAAGGTCGAGTGATCAGAGAGCTGTCTGAAGAACTTGTGCCGGACCTGGCCACGGAAGTGAACGTAGAGTGCGCTGAGCACGAAGATGGCAAGAATGACCCACTTCATTGGTGAAAGTGTCCTGTAGACGAGCGCCGGGGGAGCCGGCTAGTGTAAATCCTTGCCCCGGAACAAGCCCGGCCGGGGCCTTTTCCCCCCGGGCTCAGGCGCCGACGAGCAAGGGCTGCGGCACGTCGGCCTGTGCCAGCGGCAGCCGCACCGTGGCCAGCAGGCCTCCACCCGGGGCCTCGCCCAGCACCGCCTCGCCGCCGTGCCGGTCGACCACCGACTTGACGATCGCCAGGCCCAGCCCGCTGCCGCTTTGCGTCTGGTCGGGGTTGCGGAAGAAGCGGTCGAACACGCGCTCGCGCAGCGCGGGCGGAATGCCCGGGCCCGTGTCGGCCACGGTCAGCAGCGCCCGTGCGCCCTCGCGCGCCACGTGCACCGTCACGGTCGCGCCGCAGGGGCTGTACTTGATCGCGTTGTCGATCAGGTTGTCGATCATCGAGACCAGGCTTTCGCGCTCGCCGAGCACCGGCACGGCGTCGTCGCACACCAGTTCGAGCTCCACGCCGCGCGCACGCGCCAGGCCCTCGATCATGGCCAGCCGGTCCTGCACCAGCCCGTCGAGCGACAGCATCACCGGCAGCGCGTTGGTGGCGACGGCGTCGCTGCGCATGAGCTGCAGCAGCTGCCCCACCAGCCGCGCCGCGCGATCGTTGCTGCGCAGCAGGTTGGCCATGAGTTCGCGCTGGCCCTCGTCGCTGCTCTGCTCCTTCAGCGCCTCGACGTTCACGCGCATGGCCGCCAGCGGCGTGCGCAGCTCGTGCGCCGCGTCAGCGATCAGGCTGCGCTCGCGCGTGGTGCTGTCGCGCACCCGCAGCAGCAGGCTGTTGATGCTCTGCACCATCGGCTTGAGCTCCTTGTGCGGCGGCGTATACGACAGCGGCGTCAGGTCGTCGGGCCCACGCTCGGCGGTCTCGCGGCTCACCTGCCGCCACGGACGCAGCGCCAGCCGCACCGACAGCCAGGCGGGAAAGACCAGGAACGGCAGGCTGATCACCAGCGGCAGCAGGTAGTAGCCGCGCGACAGCACGGTGACGGCCAGCCGCCACACGCTGGGCTCGGCCAGCACCACGCGAGTGTCGGCGATGGGCGAGGCCATCGTGCGCGCGCGCCACTCGCGGCCGCCCGCGACCACGGTCTCGTTGCGGTCGGGCACCGAGTTCAGCAGCACGGGCACACCGGCGCGCGAGTTGTAGATCAGCTTGCCGTGCTGCCACACCTGCATGACCGCCAGGGCTTCAGTGGTTTCATCGCCATCGCTGAGCGCCTCGATGAGCGCGGCGTCGAAGGCCTCGAGCGCCTCTCGTTGCCGCTCGGGTTGGTCCTCGAGCTTCTGCGCGATGGAGATCGCCGCCTTGAAGATGCTGGTGAACCGGAGCAGCCCCGGGTCCTTGTACGAGTCGTACAGCAGCAGCCCCACGGCCGAGGTCCACAGCAGCGCGACCACCGCCATCTGCGCCACCAGCAGGCGGCGCATCAGGGACGGCTGGTTCCAGTTCTTCCAGCCGCGCGCCAGCTGACGCATCATTTCGACGGGCTCCGCACCAGCGACTGCGTGTCGATCACGTAGCCGATGCCGCGCACCGTGCGGATGTAGCCCTGCCCGATCTTCTTGCGCAGGTTGGAGATATGCACCTCGAGCGAGTTGCTGCCGTTGGCCTGGCCGCCGGGCAGCACCTGCTCTTCCATCACACGGCGCGTGACCACGCGGCCGGTGCGCTTGAGCAGGAGCGCCAGCAGGTCGAACTCGCAGCGCGACAGCTCCACCGGCTCGCCGTCGACGATCACGCCGCGCGTGGGTTCGTGCAGCGCCAGGCCGCGCATGCGGATGGTTTCGTCGTTGAAGCCGTAGCTGCGCCGTGCCAGGGCCCGCACGCGCGACAGCAGCTCGGCCAACGCGAAGGGCTTCACGAGGTAATCGTCGGCGCCGTCGTCCAGGCTGCGCAGGCGGTCGTTGAGCGCGTCGCGCGCGCTCAGCACCAGCACCGGCAGGATCTGGCGGGTGCGGCGCAGGCGCAGCAGCAGGTCGAGCCCGTCGCCGTCGGGCAGGCCGAGGTCGAGCAGCACCATGTCGAAGGCGCCGTTGTCGAGGGTGCGCAAGGCGTCGTCGAGCCGGCGGACCCACACCACGTCCAGGCCCTGGTTGGCGAGCGCAATGCGCACGCCGTTGCCAAGATCAAGATCGTCCTCAACAAGCAAAAGATTCATGGGAAGGATTCCAAGCGAACAAGCCCGGTTCCGGGAAGTGGCCGAAGTATCTGCCACACCCCGTCACCCTGCTTCAGGAAGCCTTCATGAAGGCTGCAGGGCTTCTTCAGGCGGCATGCCCACACTGCAAGGCTCCTGTTTTCTTCTTCATGCCTGGAGCATCGACGTGCCTCGCCCCTGTCTTTCCACGGTTCGCCCGCACTGGGCGAACCCGCTTCACTTCCAGCGCCGCGACCTGCTGCGCGCCGTGCTCCTGGGCAGCGCGGCCGGGCTGGCCGCTTGCGGCGGCGGTGGTGGCGGCGGCAACGCCGGCACTGCCCCCATCGGCAACGACCTTCCCGTGGCGGCCACCGACCGCCGCGTGAAGGTGTCGAGCACGCCCGAGGTCTCGCTGCAGGTGCGCGACTGGCAGCGCAGCGACGACGGCGGTCCCGTGCTCGTGCTGCTCGCCGGCCTGGGCGGCAACGCGCGCTGCTTCGACAGCCTGGCGCCCGCGCTGGTCGCGGCCGGCGCCGCCTCGCGCGTGCTCGCGGTGAGCCGGCGCGGCTACGGCCTGTCAGACAAGCCGCTGCCGGTGAAGAGCGCCACGCAGCACTACGAAGTCGACACGCTGGTCGACGACCTGGCCGCGCTGTGCGATGCGCTCGGCCTCACGCGCGTGGTGCTCGGCGGCCATTCGATCGCCGGCAACGAGCTCACGCGCTTCGCGGGCCGCTTTCCCGAGCGGGTGCGCGGCCTGGTGTACTTCGATACCACCTTCGACTACACGAAGGACGCCGACACCGGCGGCGAAGACCCGCCGCTGAACCGCCGGCTCGACGAGCCCGCGCCCACGCCCGAGGACGGGCGCTCGATGAAGGCGGCCATTGGGTACCTGCGGCGCAAGTCGAAGAACTGGTGGCCGGCGCTCGAAGCCAACCTGCGCGACGCGCTCGAGGTGCAGGCCGACGGCAGCGTGCGGCCCAACACGCCCGACGCCGTGGAGACCGCGATGGACACCGCGGCCCACCGCTTCTCGCCCGACTACCGGCCGGTGCGCGCGCCGGCGCTGGTGGTGACCGCGCTGCCGTTCGACCAGCGCGACCTGTTCCCCTGGCTCGAACGGCCGCTCGACGCGCAGACCGGCCAGGACGCCGCCGACTTCCTGCGCATCTTCCGCCGCGTGCGCCGCGCCGACGCCGACCGCCTGGCCACCGCGCTGCAGACCTCGCACCGGCTCACGCTGGACCACTGCAACCACACCGACTTCTTCATGGAACGCGAGGCCGAGGTGGTGCGCGCGATCCAGTCGATGCGCTGGGCCTGATCCTTACTTGCGCAGCAGCTTGATCAGCGCCGCCAGTTCCTCGCCGCCGAGCCCCGCCGCATCGGCGCGCCGGAACAGGCCCGCGGCAAAGGCCGGGAACTCGGTGTTGATGCCCGCCTCCTGCGCGGTCTGCAGGATTCGCTGCGTGGCCTCGACCGAGATGCGCATCGGGCTCTGCGTGATCGCGAAGTCGCCCGATTGGATCACCGCGCCCTCGTGCTGAAGAAAGCCCGCGAAGGTCGGCATGATGCCGGCCACGATGCGGCCGTACTCGGCCACGTCGAAGCCTTCGTGCTCGGCGATGCGCGCGCCGTGCAGGAAACCGAGCATCGTGCCGTAGATGCTGGACAGCGTGGCCAGGTCCATGGCCGCGGCGGCGCTGGCTTTCTCGCCGAGGTAGACGATGCCGCCGGCCAGCACCTTCAGCAAGGGCTCGGCCTCGGCGAACACGGCCTGCGCACCCGACACCAGCAGCGGTGTGTCGGGCCGGCCCATCTGGTCCGGCGCGGCCTGGATCGCGCCTTCGAGGTACGCGGCGCCGTGGCGATGCGCCCAGGCTTCGGCCTCGCGCGCGTCCTTCGGGCTGCCGGTGGTGAGCTGCGCGAGCAGGCGCCCGTCCATGGCGGCGGCCACGCCGTCCATCGCGAAAATCGCATCGGCGGCGCGGTAGTCGTACACGCACATCACGGCCATGCGGCTCGCGCGCAAGGCCTCGGCCGCGCTGCGCGCCAGCACGGCGCCGCGGGCGACCAGCGCGTCGGCCTTGTCGGCCGAGCGGTTCCACAGCGTGACCTTGTAGCCCTGGTCGAGAAAGAGCCTCGCGATGACGACGCCCATGGCGCCCAGGCCCAGAACCGAAACTTCCTTGTTGGTGTTGCTCATGGCAATCCGATGCAGTGGTGGTTGATGACGCCTGCATGGTAGAAATTACACTTCCACATGGTCAAGTACCTACGATAAAGTAAGGTACTTACCAAATAGGAAGTATTGGAACCACAAGGAGCAAGAGATGGCAGCGAAGAAGCCCTACAACTGCGGCATCGGCCCCGCGTTCGAGGTCATCGGCGGCAAGTGGAAAGCCGTCATCCTGTGGGAGCTGCACCTGCAGCCCTACCGCTTCGGCGAGCTGAAGCGGCTGCTGCCCGAGGTCAGCGAGAAGATGCTGATCCAGCAGCTGCGCGAGATGGAAACCGACGGCCTCGTGCACCGCGAGGTGTTCCACGAAGTGCCGCCGCGCGTCGAGTATTCCGAGACCTCGCTCGGCGCGACGCTCAATGCGGCGCTGGGGCCGCTGGCCGATTGGGGTGACCGCTATGCCAAGCGCGTGGCGGCGGCGCGCAAGCAGGCCGAAGCGGCCAAGTAGGAACGCAGCGCGTTCAGTCGGCCCAGCCGGTCTCGATCTCTGTCTTGACCTCGGTCATCAGCTTGTGCACAGGGCACTTGCCCGCCACGCGCAGCAGCTCGTCGCGTTGCGCCTCGGTCAGGTCGCCCGTCAGGCGCAGGCCCGACTTCAGGCGGTAGATGCCCTTGCGTTCCTCGCTGTCGTCGCGGTCGACCACGACCTCGATGTCTTCCACCGGAATGCCCTTGCGGCGCGCATAGAGCAGCACCGTGAGCGCCTTGCAGGCCGCCAGCGACGCGTCGTACAGGTCGTGCGGCTCGGCGCCACCGTCGCTGCCGCCGCCCGCGGGCGAGGCATCGACCGGGATCTCGTGGTTGCGGATCTTGAGGATGTGGCGCGTGCCGGTGGTGCCGTCGCGGCGGATCGAGAGGGTCATGCCGATGTCCTTGAAGGGGTGAAAAGAAAGCTCAGGCCAAGTCTTTCACATACAGGATGGTCGTGAATCCGCTGTGCCATTCGAGGTCGGGGTAGCGGCCGGCCTCGCGGTAGCCGAGCGCGCCATACAGGCCCTGGCTCTGCGTGTTGAAGGTGTCGGTCTCGAGCCGCGCCTGCGCCACGCCGTCGGCGCGCATGCCGGCTTCGGCAAAGGCCATGAGCGCGCGGGCGATGCCCTTGCGCTGGTGCGCGGCGGGCACGTGCAGGGCCTGCACGAAGTCGTGTTCCCAGTGCACCATGCCGACCACTTCGCCGTCGAGTTCCGCCACGAAGAAGGCCGGGCCGCTCTCGTCGATGTAGCCCACGGGCTCGCCGCTGTCGGCATAGGCCTTGGCGGCCTCGGGCGTGAGCTGCGGCAGCCAGGTGCTGGCGAAGGTGTCGTCGAGGATGGCCTTCACGGCGTCGAAGTCGGCCAGGCGCCAGGGCCGGATGGCAACGACGGCGGCGCTCACCGGTCCACCGCCAGCATCAGCGTTTCCTTGATCTCCTCCATCACCACGTAGCTGTGCGACTCGGCCGCCACCGGCAGCTTCTTGAGGATGTCGCCCAGCAGGTGCCGGTACTCGCTCATGCCGCTCAGGCGCGCCTTCACGAGGTAGTCGAAGCTGCCCGACACCAGGTGGCATTCGAGCACCTCGGGCATGTGCAGCAGTTCCTGCTTGACCTTGTCGAACACGTCGCCCGACTTGGCCGAGAGCTTGATCTCCACGAACACCAGCAGCGTCTTGCCCAGCGCCTCGGGCGACACGTGCGCGTGGTAGCCGGTGATGACGCCGTCGCGCTCCATGCGCTTGACGCGCTCGGCGCAGGGCGAGGCCGACAGGCCGATGCGCTCGGCCAGTTCGGTCATGGAAATGCGGCCCTGGCGCTGCAGCAGGTCGAGGATCTTGCGGTCGATTCGGTCGAGTTCGGGCATTTCACTCCGCGCGGGGCCTTGGACGGTTTTTGGCAGTGATTTTCACGGCCAAGGACCCAAAAACAATGAAATCCACTGCATTGTGCACTTTAGATTCACATCATTCCATTCAGATCAGCAGATACACCATGAAAGTCATCGTTCTCGGCGGCGGCGTGATCGGCACCACCACGGCGTACTACCTCGCGCGCTCCGGCGCCGAAGTCACCTTGCTCGACCGGCAGGCCGGCCCGGCCGAGGAAACGAGCTTCGGCAACGCCGGCCAGGTGTCGCCCGGCTACTCGACGCCGTGGGCCGCGCCCGGCATTCCGCTGAAGGCGATCAAGTGGATGTTCCAGAAGCACGCGCCGCTGTCGATCCGACCCGACGGCACGCTGTTCCAGCTGCGCTGGATGGCCGCGATGCTGCGCAACTGCTCGCCCGAGCGCTATGCGGTCAACAAGGAACGCATGATGCGCGTGGCCGAATACAGCCGCGGCTGCCTGCAGCAGCTGCGCGCCGACACCGGCCTGCAGTACGAGCACCGCACCGGCGGCACGCTGCAACTCTTCCGCACGCAGGCGCAACTCGACGCGGTGCAGCGCGACATCGCCGTGCTCGAGGAATGCGGCGTGCCCTATGAACTGCTCGACCGCGACGCCCTGGCGCGCGTCGAACCCGGCCTGGCCGGCGCGCGCGACCGCCTCACGGGCGGCCTGCGCCTGCCCAACGACGAAACCGGCGACTGCCACCTGTTCACGCGCGGCCTGGCCGAGATCGCGCACGGCCTGGGCGTGGACTTCCGCTTCGGCCAGACCATCGACGGCCTGGAGACCGACGGCGGCCGCATCACCGGCGTGCGCACGCGTGCCGGCAAGATCCTCACGGCCGACCGCTACGTGATGGCCTTCGGCAGCTACTCGCGCGCCGCCATCGCCTCGCTGGGCCTGGACATTCCGGTGTACCCGGTCAAGGGCTACTCGCTCACGGTGCCGCTGCTCGACGAATCGCTCGCGCCGCAATCGACCGTGCTCGACGAAACCTACAAGGTGGCCGTCACACGCTTCGACAACCGCATCCGCGTGGGCGGCATGGCCGAGCTCGGCGGCTTCGACCTGCGCCTGAACCCGGCGCGCCGCGCCACGCTCGAGAAGGTCGTGAGCGACCTGTTCCCGGGTGGCGACCTGCCCAACGCCAGCTTCTGGACCGGCCTGCGCCCGATGACGCCCGACAGCACGCCCATCGTCGGTGCCACGCGCTACCCCAACCTGTTCCTGAACACGGGCCACGGCACGCTGGGCTGGACCATGGCCTGCGGCTCGGGCAAGCTGATCTCGGACCTGGTGACGGGCCAGCGGCCGGAGATCCGCACGGACGGGTTGGCGATGGACCGCTACACGCAAGGCCCGTCGCGTTCGGCGCGCCCGAGCCCGACGACGGCGCCGGCCTGAGCGACGCCTGGGATGCGACGGGCCGCCCGGGCCCGCGCTGACCTACTCGTCGCTCGTTTCGTTGCCCGTCATCGCGAGCACCTCTTCGACAAAGGCCTCGAAGCGCGGCAACGCGGCGGGCAGCCCCTCGAGCGAAGCAGCCTCGCCCGCATCGAAGAAATGCGGCGCTTCGGCGGGCATGGCGACCCACTCCCCGCCTTCGACCAACAGCCCCAGATACCCGTCCGCCGTCGGCAGATAGAACAGCCCCGCGCTGTCGAGCACGCGCTGGCCTTCGGCCTCGCCGCGCCCCCAGCGCACGCCGTGGCGCGCGAGGTGGTCGCTGATCCAGCCGTCGCACACGTGCGTGTCGCGCCAGTTGGCCTGGCCATCGAATACGGCGAGCACGGGCATGGAGCGTCCTTCGCTGAAGCGTGATCGATTACTGCAGGAAGCTGGGCTTGGCGTAGCCCTGGAACTTGCTGTCGACCACCGTCTTGAATTCCTTCGAGCGGTAGGCGTCGGCGATGTCCTTGGCCCAAGCGGCGTTCTTGTCGGCGCTCTTCACGGCGACCACATTCAGGTAGTAGTCGGGCGTCTTCTCGAGCACCACGGCCTCGGTGAGTTTCAGGCCCGACGAGATCGCGAAGTTGCCGTTGACGATGGCGTACTCGGTGTCGCCCAGCGAACGCGGCAGCTGCGCGGCCTCGAGCGGAATGAACTTGAGCTTCTTCGGGTTCTCGGCCACGTCCTTCTCGGACGCGCGCAGCGGATCGATGCCGGCCTTGATCGTGACCAGCTTGTTTTGCTCCAGCAGCACCAGCGCGCGCGCCAGGTTGCTCGGATCGTTCGGCAGCGTCACGCGGTCGCCTTCCTTCACGTCGGCCAGCGTCTTGCGCTTGGTCGAGTACACGCCCATGGGCGCGATCGGGCCCTGCACCAGCTCGGCGAGGTCGAGCTTCTGGTCGGCCGAGAACTTCTGCAGGTAGACCCGATGCTGGAAGAAGTTGGCGTCGAGCGAGCCCTGGGCCAGCGCGAGGTTGGGCTGCACGTAGTCGTTGAACTCGACCAGCTTCACCTTGTAGCCCTTCTTCTCGAGGATCGGAATGATGCCGGCCTTGAGCTGGTCGGCGTTGGAGCCGGCGGTGCCGCCGATCACGAGGTTCTTCTTGGCGTCCTGCGCCTGCGCCGACAGCGAGAGGCCGCCGAGCGACAGCGCGACGAGGGAAACGGCGAGGACGGAACGGCGCAGCAGTGCGGTTTTCATGGAATGAACTGAAAGATGAGAGAAGAAAAAGGAGAAAGGGACATCAACGCTTGTCGAGCCGGCGCGCCGTGGTGTTGCCCACGAACTGCAGGATCTGCACCAGCACCACGAGCAGCGCCACGGTGAGCACCATCACGTCGGTCTGGAAGCGGTAGTAGCCGTAGCGGATCGCCAGGTCGCCGATCCCGCCGCCGCCCACCACGCCGGCAATCGCCGAGTACGACAGGAAGCTCACGGCCAGCACGGTGAGCGCGAGCACCAGGCCCGAGCGCGCCTCGACGATCAGCACGCGCCAGACGATCTGCAGCTCCGACGCCCCCATGGCATGCGCCGCCTCGATCACGCCGCGCGGCACCTCGCGCAGGCACTGGTCGACCAGCCGCGCAAAGTACGGAATGGCCGCGAACGACAGCGGCACCGCGGCCGCCAGCGGGCCGATGGAGGTGCCCGCGATGATCCGCGTGAACGGCACCAGCGCCACCAGCAGGATGATGAACGGGAAGGAACGCACCGTGTTCACGATCCAGTTGAGGATGTGGAACGCGGGCTTGTTCTCGAGCGACTGGCCCGGGCCCAGCAGGAACAGCAGGATGCCCAGCGGCCCGCCGATGAGCACCGCCGCCGACAGGCCGATGGCCAGCATCAGGAAGGTCTGGCCCGTGGCCGTCCACAGTTCGGGAAGGATGGGGGTGATGTTCTCAAACATAGGCCAGCTCCTGCGCGTTGCGCTGTGCGGTCGCCACGCGCGGCGCCACGGGTTCGCGCGCCTCGCGTTCGCGGCGGCGCACCAGTTCGTCGATCTCGCGGCCCAACGCGGTCTTGCGTTCCTCGCTCGGCGCATCGACGGCGAACTGCTCGATGAGACGGCCCTTTTCGAGGATGGCCACGTTGCGGCACAGCACCTCGACCACCGAAAGCTCGTGCGTGACGATCACGATGGTCACGCCGATCTTCTGGTTGATGTCGCGCAGCGTCTCGAGCAGCGCGCGGGTGGTTTCGGTGTCGAGCGCCGAGGTGGGCTCGTCGCACAGCAGCACCTGCGGGCGCGGCGCCAGCGCGCGGGCAATGGCCACGCGCTGCTTCTGGCCGCCCGAGAGCTGGGCCGGGTAGGTGTCGATCTTTTCGGCCAGGCCGACGAGGTCGAGGCACTCGCGCACCCGCTCGTTGATCTCGGCCTTGGAGTGGCGGCCGTGGATCTTCAGCGGGAAGGCCACGTTGTCGAACACCGTGGCGTTCTGCAGCAGGTTGAACTGCTGGAAGATCATGCCGATGTTCTGGCGCGTGTCGCGCAGCTCGCGGCGCGACAGCGTCGTGAGGTCGCGCCCGCCGACGAGCACCCGGCCCGCATCGGGCCGCTCCAGCAGGTTGATGAGGCGCAGCAAGGTCGACTTGCCGGCGCCGCTCTTGCCGATCAGGCCGAACACGTCGCCCTGCTGGATCTCGAGCGAGAGCGATTGCACGGCATCGAACACCTCGCCACTGGGCAAGGCAAACGACTTCTGCACCGATTGAAGACGGATGACCGGCGCCGCGTTGCCGCGTGCCGCATCAGGCGAAGGGAAGGTCATGAAAGAAGGCGCGGGCCGCACAGGCGCGACCGCGCAGGTTCGCAAAAAGGTGCCGAGTATGAAAAGAAACAAGCCGAAAGGGAACGAACAAATCGGCTCGTGCTTATATGAAAAATCAAATAAGAAAGACCACATGGAGCGAGTGGACGCCATATCGATATGAGGATTGGTTCGTTCCCGATCCGCGGCGGCAATGCCACATTCGGCGCCTTCATTTCTTTCGATTTCGCGCCACCATGCATTCCACTTTCCGCCGCCGCGGCCTCACGCTCGCCACCCTCGCCACCCTCGTCACCGCCCTTTTCGCCGGCAGCACTGCCTTGGCGCAGGACAACAAGAACACCGTCAAGGTCGGCATTTCCGTCGGCAGCGCCGAGCAGGTGTTCGAGGTGGTCAAGAAGGTCGCCGCCAAGGACGGCCTGACCGTCCAGGTCGTGGTGTTCAACGACTACCAGCTGCCCAACGCGGCGCTGGCCGCCGGCGACCTGGACGCCAACGCCTTCCAGCACCAGCCCTTCCTGGACAACCAGATCAAGGCGCGCGGCTTCGACCTCGTGCCCGTGGGCCTGACCATCACCGCGCCGCTGGGCTTCTACTCGCGCAAGATCAAGTCGATCGACCAGCTGGCCGACGGCGCCTCGGTCGGCATCCAGAACGACCCCTCGAACGGCAACCGCGCCCTGCTGCTCTTGCAACAGGCCAAGCTCATCACCCTCAAGCCCGAGGCCGTGAAGAACAACAACGCCACGCCGCTGGACGTGGTGACCAACCCCAAGAAGCTCAAGCTGGTGTCGCTGGACGCCGCCCAGCTGCCGCGCTCGCTCGACGACCTGGCCATTTCCGCCATCAACAACGACTACGCCGAGAAGGCCGGCCTGTCGTTCGGCAAGGACGCCGTCATCAAGGAATCGGCCCAGAGCCCCTACGCCAACCTGATCGCCGTGCGCCGCGCCGACAAGGACAAGCCCTGGGCCAAGCGCCTCGTGGCGGCCTACCAGTCGCCGGAGGTGCGCAGCTTCATCGAGACGCAGTTCAAGGGGTCGTTGATTCCGGCGTTCTGATTTCGGTCCCCGCGCCTTCCCCCCCGAGAGGGAAGGCGCAATACAGGGGCGCTGCCTGGCGGGTTGGCGGACCGTGAGAAAATGACGGGTTCCCCCGAACACCAACCTCACACAGTCAGGACACCCCATGGACGCAGAACAGATCAACCAAATCGGCGCAATGCTCGCGGACCTGAGCGTCCGTACGGTCGATTTACGGAGGTATCTTTGACTACGATGCCAAAGCTGAACGACTGAGGACAGTCAACGCATCGCTCGAAGACCCGAACGTCTGGAACGACCCCAAGAAGGCCCAGGAACTGGGCAAGGAAAAGAAGTCGCTCGACGACGTGGTCGTCACGCTCGACCGGCTCACCAACGGGCTGTCGGACAACACCGAGCTCTTCGAGATGTCGAAGGAAGACGGCGACCTCGATGGCCTGCAGGCCATTGCCGATGACGCCGCCACGCTCGAAGCCGACATCAAGCAGCTCGAGTTCCGCCGGATGTTCAACAACCCGGCCGACCCGCTGAACGCCTTCGTCGACATCCAGGCCGGCGCCGGTGGCACCGAGGCCTGCGACTGGGCCAGCATGCTGCTGCGCCAGTACCTGAAGTACGCCGAGCGCAAGGGCTTCAAGACGCAGATCGAAGACGAAACGCCCGGCGACACCGCCGGCATCAAGGGCGCGACCATCAAGGTCGAGGGCGACTACGCCTTCGGGCTGCTGCGCACCGAGACCGGCGTGCACCGCCTGGTGCGCAAGTCGCCGTTCGACTCGTCGGGCGGGCGCCACACCAGCTTCGCCTCGATCTTCGTGTACCCCGAGATCGACGACTCGATCGAGATCGAGATCAACCCTTCGGACGTGCGCACCGACACCTTCCGCGCCTCGGGCGCCGGCGGCCAGCACATCAACAAGACCGACTCGGCCGTGCGCCTGACGCACATCCCGACCGGCATCGTGGTGCAGTGCCAGGACGGCCGCAGCCAGCACAGCAACCGCGACGTGGCGTGGAAACGCCTGCGCTCGCGCCTGTACGACCACGAGATGCGCAAGCGCCAGGAAGAACAGCAAAAGCTCGAGGACAGCAAGACCGACGTGGGCTGGGGCCATCAGATCCGCAGCTACGTGCTGGACAACAGCCGCATCAAGGACCTGCGCACCAACGTCGAAGTCTCGGCCACGCAGAAGGTGCTCGACGGCGACCTCGACGTGTTCATCGAAGCCTCGCTCAAGCAAGGCGTCTGACCGATGAGCCTGAACACCGGCAGGGTCGAAGCCCTGATCTTCGACATGGACGGCACCATGATCGACTCCATGCCCTGGCATGCGCGCTCGTGGGTGACCTTCGCGCAGCGCCACGGCGTGCAGCTCGACGTGAGCGAGATCCTCGCGCGCACCACGGGCCGCACCGGCACCGAGAGCATGCGCGAGCTGTTCGAACGCGAGCTCTCCGATGCCGAGTGCCAGGCGATGGTCCACGAGAAGGAAGAGATCTACCGCGAGCTCTTTCACGACAACTTCACCGAAGTGGCGGGCTTCACCGCCTTCGCCAAGGCCGCGGTGGCACGCGGCCTGAAGGTGGCGGTGGGCACGGCCGGCGACAGGCACAACATCGCGTTCGCCATGTCGCGCCTGAAGATGGACCCGCTGCCGCTGGCCATCGTCGGCGGCGACGAAGGCTTTTCGGGCAAGCCCACGCCCGCGATCTTCCTGGAAGCCGCGCGCCGCATCGGCGTGGCGCCCGAGCGCTGCATCGTCTTCGAAGACGCGCCCTTCGGCATCGAAGCGGCCCGCCGCGGCGGCATGCGCGCCGTGGCCGTGTGCAGCACCCATACGGCCGCCGAGCTGGCTGGCCCCCACGTGATCGCCGCCGTTCGCGACTACAACGAACTGGCTCATTCGAATTTTCTGGAGACCCTCGATGCTGCTTCAGCGTGACGCCCAAGGGCAACCCATTGCCATCCGCCGCGAAGACTATGCCGCGCCGGCGTTCTGGATCGACACCGTCGACCTGACCTTCGACCTCGACCCCGCCAAGACCCGCGTGCTCAACCGCATGCAGCTGCGCCGCAACCCCGAGGTGCCAGCCCAGCCGCTGCGCCTGGACGGCGACGAGCTCAACCTGGCGCGCGTGCTCGTGAACGGCCAGGGCGCCTCGTTCCGCATGGAAGGCGACCAGCTCGTCATCGACGGCTTGCCCGATGCGTTCGAGCTCGAACTCTTCACCACCTGCTGCCCCATCAAGAACACCAAGCTGATGGGCCTGTTCGTGAGCGAAGACACCTTCTTCACGCAGTGCGAGGCCGAGGGCTTTCGCCGCATCACCTACTTCCTCGACCGTCCCGACGTGATGGCGATGTACACCGTCACGCTGCGCGCCAGCAAGGCCGCCTACCCGGTGCTGCTGTCGAACGGCAACCTCGTCGACCAGGGCGAGCTGCCCGAGGGCCGCCACTTCGCCAAGTGGGTCGACCCCTTCAAGAAACCCAGCTACCTGTTCGCCCTCGTGGCGGGCAAGCTCGTGGCACGCGAGCAGCGTATCAAAGCGCGCAGCGGCAAGGAACATCTGCTGCAGGTGTACGTGCGCGCCGGCGACCTCGACAAGACCGAGCACGCCATGAACTCGCTGGTCAATTCCGTGCTGTGGGACGAAGCCCGCTTCGGCCTGCCGCTCGACCTCGACCGCTTCATGATCGTGGCCACCAGCGACTTCAACATGGGCGCCATGGAGAACAAGGGCCTGAACATCTTCAACACGAAGTACGTTCTGGCCAACCAGGCCACCGCCACCGACGCCGACTACAGCAACATCGAAAGCGTGGTCGGCCACGAGTACTTCCACAACTGGAGCGGCGACCGCGTGACCTGCCGCGACTGGTTCCAGCTGTCGCTGAAAGAAGGCCTCACCGTCTTCCGCGACCAGGAGTTCAGCCAGGACCTGTGCGCCGACGCCTCGGCCCGCGCCGTGAAGCGCATCGAGGACGTGCGCGTGCTGCGCACCGCCCAGTTCCCCGAAGACGCCGGCCCCATGGCCCACCCGGTGCGGCCCGACAGCTACATCGAGATCAGCAACTTCTACACCGTCACCATCTACGAAAAGGGTGCCGAGGTCGTTCGCATGATGCAGACGCTGGTCGGCCGCCAGGGCTTCGAAAAGGGCATCACCCTGTACTTCGAGCGCCACGACGGCCAGGCCGTGACCTGCGACGACTTCGCCCAGGCCATTGCCGACGCCAACCCCGACTCCGAACTGGCCCGCCTGCTGCCCCAGTTCAAGCGCTGGTACAGCCAG
The DNA here is from genome assembly GCF_059423125.1 of Variovorax sp. GW531-E2. NCBI lineage: Bacteria > Pseudomonadati > Pseudomonadota > Betaproteobacteria > Burkholderiales > Comamonadaceae > Variovorax > Variovorax sp. GW531-E2. The sequence continues at coordinate 133,119 of NZ_JBWKXQ010000006.1, forward strand.
GCCGGCACGCCCCGCCTGGCCGCGCACGGCGTGTACGACGCGCAGAACCGCAGCTACACCCTGAGCGTGGTGCAAAGCTGCCCGCCCACGCCGGGCCAGCAGACCAAGGAACCCTTCGTCATTCCGCTGAACATCGGCCTGCTCGACGCCGCCACCGGCCGCGAGCTGCCCATGCAGCTCGAGGGCGAAAGCGACGTGGCACGCGGCACCCGCACCATCGTGCTGTCGCGCGCCGGCGAGCAGATCACCTTCGTGGGCCTGGACGCCGAGCCCGTGCCGTCGATCTTGCGCGGCTTCAGCGCGCCGGTGATCCTCGACTTTGCGTACACCGACGCCCAGCTGCTCACCCTGCTGGCCAACGACCCCGATCCGTTCAACCGCTGGGAAGCCGGCCAGCGCCTGGGCCTGCGCGCCGCGCTGCAAGCCATTGCCGCGCACGCCACCGACACCACGCCGGTGCTCAACGACGCCTACCTCGACGCCATGCGCGGCGTGCTGCGCCACCCGCAGCTCGACGCCGCCTTCAAGGAACTGGTGCTCACGCTGCCGTCGGAAACCTACATCGCCGAACAGCTCGACGTGGTCGATCCGCAGCGCGTGCACCTGGTGCGCGAAGCCATGCGCGCTCAGCTCGCCACCGCCCTCTTCGCCGACTGGGAACAGGCCTACGAAGACAACAAGGACACCGGCGCCTACACGCCCGACCCGACCTCGTCGGGCCGCCGCGCGCTGGCCGGCATGGCGCTCAACTTCCTGTGCCTGGCGGCGCGCGCCTCGGGCGACACCGTGTGGCCCGGCAAGACCCTGCAGCGCTTCAAGGACGCGGGCAACATGACCGACCGCTTCAACGCGCTCAACGCCCTCGTGTCGTCGGGCCACACCCTGGCGGCGCAGGCGCTCGCGCGCTTCCACGCCATGTTCAAGGACGAGGCGCTGGTCATCGACAAGTGGTTCTCGCTGCAAGCCGGCGCCAGCGACCGCGGCGGCGACATCCTGCCGCTGGTCAAGCAGCTCATGAAGCACCCCGACTTCTCGCTGAAGAACCCCAACCGCGCGCGCAGCGTGATCTTCAGCTACTGCAGCGGCAACCCCGGCGCCTTCCACCGCGCCGACGCCGCCGGCTACGTGTTCTGGAGCGAGCGCGTGATCGAGCTCGACGCCATCAACCCCCAGGTGGCCGCACGCCTGGCGCGCGCGCTCGACCGCTGGAGCAAGCTGGCCGAGCCGTACCGCAGTGCCGCACGCGAAGCGATTGCCCGCGTGGCCGCCAAGCCCGACCTGAGCAAGGACACCCACGAAGTCGTCACCCGCGCCCTCGCCGGAAACTGAACCCACCGAACCCCACAAGATCCATGGCTCAACAAAAAATCTCCTTCACCCGCTACCTCGTCGAGCAGCAACGCGCCGACGGCCTCATTCCCGGCCAGCTGCGCCTGTTGCTCGAAGTGGTCGCCCGCGCCTGCAAGAGCATCAGCCAGGCCGTCAACAAGGGCGCGCTGGGTGGCGTGCTCGGCACCGCCGAGAGCGAGAACGTCCAGGGCGAAATCCAGAAGAAGCTGGACATCATCGCCAACGAAGTGCTCATTGAAGCCAACGAATGGGGCGGCCACCTCGCGGCCATGGCCAGCGAAGAGATGGAAACCATCCACGTGGTGCCCAACCGCTACCCGCAGGGCGAATACCTCTTGATGTTCGACCCGCTCGACGGTAGTAGCAACATCGACGTCAACGTGAGCATCGGCACCATCTTCAGCGTGCTGAAGAAGCCCGACGACACCCCCGGCGTGCAGGAAGCCGACTTTCTGCAGCCCGGCACCCAACAAGTGGCCGCCGGCTACTGCATCTACGGCCCGCAGACCACCCTGGTGCTCACCGTGGGCAACGGCGTGGCCATGTTCACGCTCGACCGCGAGCAAGGCAGCTTCGTGCTCACGCAGGAAGACATCCAGATTCCGGCCGACACCAAGGAATTTGCCATCAACATGAGCAACATGCGCCACTGGGACGAGCCCGTGAAGCGCTACATCGACGAGTGCCTGGCCGGCAAGGAAGGCCCGCGCGGCAAGGACTTCAACATGCGCTGGATTGCCAGCATGGTGGCCGACGTGCACCGCATCCTGATGCGCGGCGGCGTCTTCATGTACCCGTGGGACAAGCGCGAGCCCGAAAAGGCCGGCAAGCTGCGCCTGATGTACGAGGCCAACCCCATGAGCTGGCTCGTCGAGCAGGCCGGCGGCGCCGCCACCAACGGCAAGCAGCGCATCCTCGACCTGAAGCCCACCAAACTGCACGAGCGCGTGAGCGTGATGTTGGGTTCGCGTCACGAAGTGGAGCGTTTGACGCAGTACCACGCCGAGAAGCCTTGATTTCTTGGCTATAATCTGAGGCTTCGCCGGTGTAGCTCAGTCGGTAGAGCAGCTCATTCGTAATGAGAAGGTCGGGTGTTCGATTCATCTCTCCGGCACCAATTAAAAGCCCCTGATTCGTAAGAGTCAGGGGCTTTTCTCATTGGCCTAGCTGTGAGTCTTTCTTGAAACCACCAAGTGGTGCGACTCACCCAGGCTCAGGTTGATACGGTCTTGTTGACCATTGTTTCCGCATCAGAGCGCACTGCAGACATGCAATTGAGCGCTATGCAAGGCGAGCCCCTGGAAAACGAGCAGATTTGCTGCATGCCATCGCTGTAGAATTTGTAACAATTCAAATTCTACAGAGCCGAAATGGCCGCAGAAATCACTACATTGCGCGGCCATAGTCGTCGCTTTGGACCGGGGGATAGAGGAAATCTTCAGCTAACCACGGAGATCGCCTCTCAGGCACTCCGGGAAGAAGCATGGGCATGACAGCGGCTACCCAAGATGCCCCTCTCCTGAGCAGATTTCTGAGAATAGCCGTTGTGGCGGGCGTCGAGGCCGCAGTCCAAGTCCACATCGACCGCGGCGACGACCTAAACGCGCGCGACGACAAGGGTCAAACCCCCCTCATGCTGTCGGCAGCCCGCAATAAACCAGCCATCTGCAAACTCCTGCTTGCTGCCGGCGCCAACGCCGAGCTGCTTGATCCTTCGGGACGGAACGCTCTCGGCATCGCGCGGGCTGCAGGTGCCCTCGGCGCAGCTTCGGCCATTGAGGCCGCATGCACACCGCGGATGACTTCGCATAGCGAGGACGTCTCTTGTGAGCCCGCGCATGTCGCGGTCGACAGGCAAGAAATGTTGGCCACCAACAATCCGCCAGCCCGCCACCTTGCCGATGCTGCCCACCCCACAGAACGATCCTCTGGCAAAGGACTTGAGGCTAATACCTCCCGCATGATCGAGTGGACCTTCGGCGAGGATGGCAATGCGTTCGACTTGACTGGATGGGAAGCCGAAGAGGACCAGCCGCCACCCGAGGGAGATCATGCGCTCTCGGTTGCGGCCTTCGAAGTCCAAAGCGCCATCTCCGAACACCAGCCCATCGACACGTCCGCCGACTGGGAAGACTTTGAGACTTTCCTGCCCAATCGGGCTACGCCGCTCCCGCGGGCCGACAACACCGAGGCTCGTGAGCGGCTGCGCCTAGTTTTGCTTCGCGCCGTTCGCGAGGGCAGCGTCCCTTACTCAGCGATTGAGGACTTGACACTTGGCGACGATGGCGAGCCCAACGTGGAAGCTGGCGCGCTCCTGTGCATGGTTATCAACGACTTGGGCGCCGAGACTGACGAGCGGTTCGAGTATTCGGCCTCCCACGAGAGCTTTGAGGTGTTTGTCACGCCTGAGACGGAGCCTGATGAGGAAGACGTAGTCAACGAAGCAATAGCGTTCGTTGATGACTTGGCCGGGCGTCGCAATGAGCCCCTGCGCATCTACCAGCGGGAACTCCAGCGCGAGGCACTTCTAACTGCAGAGGCCGAGGTCGCCCTGGGCCAAGCCATGGAGCACGGCGTGGCGAAAGCGCTCGACGCGCTAGCTTTGTGGCCTTCTGGCATCAACAGAGTGCTGGACGCGGCCAAGAAGGTTACGTCGAACACGAAGCCGCTGCGCTGGCTGTCCTCCGGCCCGCAGCTCGAGCTTCAAGACGCTGAACCAAGTCCAAGCCCCGAGCCCGCCGCCGACTCCCATCTGTCGACCGAGGCCGTTGGCGACGAAGGCGACTCTCAACTTGACCTTGACGCCAAGGAATCCGTCAACGAGCTGTCGGAGTTCTGCACCAACGCTGAACTCTTGTCAGGCCTCGCCACCGGCGCTAGGCAAGATACCCCCGAATGGAGTGCTTGCCGAGACACGCTCGCCTCGCTGGGCTTGACCCGCAGCTTCCTTCTGGAACTAGCCGACTCCGACTTGGCCGGGGAGCACGAGCCTGCTTTTGCGTTCGCGCAAGCGATGAAGGACTACCGCGGCGCGCGCGACCAGATGGCCGTCGCGAACTTGAAGCTCGTCCATTCCATCGCGAAAAAGTATCTCTTCAGCGGTCAACCCTTGGACGATCTGCTGCAGGAGGGGAACATTGGTCTCATCAAGGCGGTGGATCGCTACGATTGGCGCAGGGGCTTCAAGTTTTCGACGTATGCCACTTGGTGGATACGCCAGCAAGTCGGGCGCTATGTCGCCGACAAGAGCAAAACCATCCGCCTTCCGGTCCACGTCTACGAGAAGACCCAGCGCATCGCGCAAGCCACTCATGCCTTCGAGCTCAGGCACGGACACGCCCCTACTATCGATGAGATCGCCGCGCGGGTGCAGCTGCCGATCAAGAAGGTTCTGGCGCTCGACCGTGCAGCACTGGAGCCGCTGCCGCTTCAGGAGATCGAGGCATTGGACGATCTCATTGCCGCCGATGCCAAGGACCAATTCACGGCCCGTGACCCAATGGACATCGTCGACGACATGCAATTGATCGGCTCAGTGGCCAAATTTCTAGGCACCCTCAAACCCAAGGAAGAGAGCATCGTGCGTATGCGCTTTGGCATCGGCATCCAAGAGCCGATGACGCTTGAAGAGATTGGCGCGCGGCTCGACGTGACACGTGAGCGCATTCGCCAAATTGAGTCGGCGGCCCTGCGCAGGTTGAAGCATCCCGCACGGCTGATTGGGCTCTTACGCGAACTCAACGGCGCCTCGGCGCCGGAAGACAACAAGCGCGATGTGCGCTCAGACGATGAAACGAGCACCAGCACGGAACAGTCCTTGCCAGAAGTGCAGACGACGCTGAGATCCAAGCCGCCGAAGGGGTCCGAACGATGAAACCCAAAACAAGAAGCGCACCGCCACGCGCCATGGCGATGCTCGAGTCCCTGCGGGGCCTCGGCTACTCGACCGGCGCGGCTCTTGCAGACATCATCGACAACAGCATCTCAGCCGGTGCGAAAGAAGTCCTCGTCAACTTCGCCTGGCATGGGCAAACAAGCCGCATCACTGTCCTGGACGACGGACGCGGCATGGACGACGCCGAGCTTGAGAGCGCCATGCGCCTAGGCGACAAGAACCCACTGGATGCTCGGGCCGCCCACGACCTCGGGCGCTTCGGCATGGGCCTGAAAACTGCATCTTTCTCCCAATGCCGCAGGCTCACCGTCGCCACCGTCAAGAAAGGGACCACAAGCTGCCTGCGTTGGGACCTCGACGAGCTTGCCGCCAATCCCGACGGCGGGTGGCTCTTGTTCGAAGGCCCTGCACAAGGATCAAAGCCATTCATCGCGGGCTTGAAGGGCAAGAAGGCGGGCACTGTCGTGCTCTGGGAGACGATGGACCGCGTGGTGACCGCCGGCTACACCTCCGACGACTTCCACGACCTCATCGACACCGTCGAGTCTCATTTGGCGATGGTCTTCCATCGCCTTCTCCAAGGGCCGCGCGCCAAGCTCAAATTGCTCCTGAACGGTCGGGCAGTCGCGCCATGGGACCCGTTCATGATGGGCCACCCCGCAAAGCCGTGGACATCGCCACCAACCAACCATCCGACTGATTACGGAACCGTCACGGTGCAGGCCCATGTCCTGCCCCATCGCGACAAATTGGCCGCTGCTGAGTTCGACGACAACGCAGGCCCGGCCGGATGGACCGCGCAGCAAGGGTTTTACGTCTATCGCAACGAGCGCCTCTTGGTCGCAGGTGGCTGGCTCGGCCTTGGCAACTCTCGCGCGTGGAACCGCGAAGAGGCGCACCGCCTCGCTCGCATTCGCCTAGACATCCCGAACACTGCCGATGCCGACTGGAAGATCGACGTTCGCAAATCCACAGCCCGCCCGCCCGTCTCGCTCCGGCCTTGGCTCACCCTCTTGGCCGAGAACACTCGCGAGCGCGCTCGACGTGTGTTTGCCTATCGGGGCACGCCAGTGCCCGCGAAAGGGAACACCCCCATTGAACAGGCGTGGCGTGTCGAGCGCGTCAAGGCGGGCATGCGATATCGGATTGAAGAAACGCACCCATCCGTCACTGCCGTCCTAGAAAGCGCGGGGACGCTTGCGCCATTGATCAAGTCGATGCTTCGGGTGATCGAAGAGACCGTGCCAGTGCAGCGCATTTGGCTGGACACGGCCGAAAACAAGGAAACACCACGGACGGGCTTCGAGGGCGAACCCAATGCGGCAGTGATCGAGGTCGCGCGCGTGCTCTTCGATGACCTTATCGAACGTAAAGGCCTCAGCCTCGAGGAGGCACGCAAGTCGATGTCGCGCACAGAACCGTTTCAAAAATACCCAGCGCTCGTCGCAAAACTAGGGAGTAGGAAATGACCGCAGCAGAAGAGGCCGCAGCGCAGGTGCAGCTGCTTGAAGATGTCATCGCCACCGCGCAGCGTCTGGTGAAGGCGGAGAAAGACTCGTCAAAGATCACACCGGCGTACATCGCTGAGAAGGTGAAGTTGGCCGCCGCGATGTTCGCCAGCGATCCACCGGCTCCTTTGGACGAGGCCAAGGTGGTCGCCACGCTGATCCAGCGGTTCAGCCACCGGATGGGCAAGGCCACCACCCTCAAGGACAACACCGGGCATTTCGATTGGCTCAACGCCGCCCGCAAGAAGGACTGGCATTACTGGCGCCGCTACCGCGACTACCAGGAATCGAAATTGTCGGACGTGGTCGTCGATGGCCTCGACGAGGCTACGGACGACATCCTCGGGCTTCTCGAAGACCCCTTGCGGACGGACTCCTGGGATCGTCGTGGGCTCGTCGTCGGCCATGTGCAGTCGGGTAAGACCAGCAACTACACGGGCTTGATCAACAAGGCCGCCGATGCAGGCTACAAGATCATCATCGTGCTGGCAGGCATGCACAACAACCTGCGCTCGCAGACCCAGATGCGCCTTGAGGAGGGGTTCCTGGGCTACGAGACCACGGCGGACCGCGATCCTGGCGCGCCCATCGGCGTGGCCGCATTCGGAGAAGACCTCAAAACCAACTCGGCGACGACGCGGGCGGAAAACGGCGATTTCAGCAAGGCCATCGCAAAGCACTTTCACGGCATCTCGCCCGAGGAGCGGCCCTGGGTTTTCGTGGTGAAGAAGCAAAAGACTGTACTCACCGAGCTACTGAAATGGATCCAGACGCGGGTCGCTGACACACCCAGCCCGTTGCTGCCAAAAACGCCGGATTGGAAGCTTGTGACAAAGCTGCCACTCCTGATGATCGATGACGAAGCGGACAATGCCTCTGTGGATACCGGGGAGCAACCCTTCAATGAAGACGGAACGCCGGACGAGGAGCATTCGCCCAAGACCATCAACAGCCTGATTCGTCGATTGCTGCACTCCTTCTCCCGGAAGGCCTATGTCGGCTACACGGCGACGCCTTTCGCCAACATTTACATCCATCACAAGGGCGCCACGACCCTGGAAGGCCCTGACCTCTTTCCGAAGGCCTTCATCATCAACCTGGCCGCTCCGTCGAACTACGTCGGCCCCGCCCGCATGTTCGGCAAGTTGACAAAGGACGGCCGTGTGGGAGCTCTCCCGCTGTCTCGCAGCATCTTGGACCACTACGACCCCGAGACCGATCTTGGATGGATGCCGCCCAAGCACAAGAAGTCGCACATCCCCGTCCACAACGGGCAAGAGACTATTCCGCTGTCGCTTCGCAATGCCATCCATTCATTCGTGCTTGTCTGCGCGGCACGCGAACTGCGCGGCCAAGGTCTCGAACACAGCTCCATGCTGATTCACGTCACCCGCTATGTGGCGGTGCAGGACCACGTGCGCGAGCAAGTCGAGGAGACGGTGCGCCGCATGCGCCAGAAGATCACCCGAGGCAGTGACGCGGACGAGTTGCTCGTGCAAATGCGCAAGCTCTGGGACGACGACTTCATCCCGACGCGCGACAAAGTTACCGAGCTCTCGCCCGGAGAAGAGCAGCCTCCTGAGCTGCCTTCCTGGGTTGAGGTGGTTGCGAAGCTGCCGGACGTTCTCGAAGACATCGTCGTCCGCTCGATCAATGGCACGGCCAAGGACGCTCTGGATTACGCCACGCCTGGCGCCGCGTTGAAGGTCATCGCCGTCGGCGGCGACAAGCTCGCGCGGGGCCTCACCCTTGAAGGCCTGTGCGTGAGCTACTTCGTCCGCACCACGAAGATGTACGACACGCTGATGCAGATGGGCCGCTGGTTTGGTTACCGGCCCGGATATTTGGACCTCTGCCGCCTCTATACGTCGCCGGATTTGGTGAAGTGGTTCGGCCACATCGCCGACGCCTCCGAGGAGCTGCGCGAAGAGTTCGACTTCATGGCAAAGGCCAAGCTCACACCAGAGCTGTATGGACTCAAGGTCATGTCGCACGAGGTCCTCACGGTCACCTCACCATTGAAGATGCGCAACGCCCAGACGCTGTCGCTGACCTACAGTGGCACTCGGCCCCAAACCATCCTCTTCCACAGGGACGCCAAGATTCAGCAGGCAAACCTCGATGCGACCGACGCGCTGGTCGGTTCCCTCGGGAAGAAGTTCGTGGAGGGGCCAAAATATCCGCGCGACGGTGACGCCGACTCTTGGCCTGGCGCTCGCCTGTGGCAGGACGTGGAAGCTCCGAAGGTGCTCGCATTCCTGAGCTCCTATGTGACCCATCCAAATGCCACCAGCGCCAAGGCGGCAGTCCTCGCGGACTTCATCACGAAAATGCTCGACATCGGCAAGTTGGAGCAATGGAACGTGGCGCTTTTAACCGGAGGTGAAGGCATCGGCGAAACGCATGTTTTCCCCGGTGACTTCAAAGTCACCTCTTTCCAAACGCGCAAGACCGACGACCCGGACCCACCAGCGGCCAGGGATGCGTCCATGTTCGCCATTGGAGTGCTTACTGACCCCAAGGACGAAGGCATCGACCTCGACGACAACGTTTGGCGCGACGCTCTCGCTCGCACCCGCGCGGCGTGGAAGCCCGAACCGGCCCGAGGCCGGAACAACATGCCTGACAGCCCCAGCGGCAAGGGCATCCGCGAGGCGCGCGACAGGCTTGGAGGCGAGGCGGATCGCGGCCTGCTGCTGCTTTACTCTCTTGCCCCCTACTACAAGGGCAAGGAGAGGCTCCCTGAAAACCTCATCGTGCCCGGCTGGGACAAGCCCATCATGGCCTTCGCCATCGCCTTCCCGTCGGCCGAGAACGGCATCCGTGTTGAATACGAAGTGAACCTCCTCTATTGGATGCAGGAATATGGCCCGTCCGAGTAACGAATTTCTCTTGGCTTGGTCGTCACTCACCAGCGCCGACACCGAGCCAGGATGGCAAGCCATCTCGCTACCCTCCGCTGGCCCACTTCAATTGATGGCCGGACGGCGCTCGCCTGACAACGCCGAAGCGGTCCTGGTCGGCTTTCCCACCGCGCAACTGGCTGCAGCCGACAAACTCCCCGAGGGCCAAGGCTTCGCAGTCGAGCGCGCCGACCCCGAAGGCAATGGCAAGCTGTGGCTCGCCCTGACCCGAAAGTCGGCTGGCAGCGCGGAACTCTTCGCCGCCATGGCGTGCGACGTCGTCGGAGCTCTCGATGACGCTGTGGCCATCGGCGCCGATGAAGCAAAGCTCATGCGGGTGTTCATCGGACGAGTGGGGGCCTGGCAGGAGTTCATGCGCAAGGGAACGCAGGTCCTCAGCCCCGAAGCCGAGATCGGCTTGATTGGTGAGCTCACGCTGCTGCGGGCCATCATTGATGCGGGCGTCCCTTCGGCGCTCGCCATCGAATCATGGGTGGGGCCGCTCGACGGCATTCAAGACTTTGAGCTCGGCACAGGAGCCCTGGAGGTCAAGACCACGCTGTCGGCTGCTGGATTTCCCGCCAAGATCGGCTCGCTTGAGCAACTCGACGACTCGACGCGCCAGCCGCTGTTTGTGGCCGGCGCCCGCCTGCGGCAAATCGAAAGCGGACAGAACCTGCCAGAGATCCTCGAGGCAATGCGTGTGGCGATCAAGGGCGACGGCGAGGCTGAGAGGTTGTTGGCCGAGCGTCTGCTGGCTGCGGGCTATATCGATTCGCACTCCGACCGCTACCCTAGGAAGTTTGAGCAGGCGGGAACGCGCGTCGTCGAGGTCACTGGCAACTTCCCTCGAATGACTTCGGGCACAGTGCCCGCGGGCATCATGAGAGCTATCTATGAAATCGACCTCGACAAGGCGCCCGGCGACAACGTCGGCGCCGAGGGCGCACTTAAGAAAATGGGAGCCATCTAAGAATGAATCTGCCTGAATTCCTGCGCGAGACGCAGGCCGCCGTCCGCTCGCAGATGCGAGACGGCGCGCTCTATGAAGAGCTGGTTTTCTCCGGCATTGTGATGGACCACATGTCGGACATCGGCATGACCTTCGAGCCCGTCGAGTGCCACTTCGAGGGCAAGGTCGGCAACGCGAACCTGCGCCTGAGCGGCTATTCGCTCTCGGAGGAAAACGATCAACTCGACTTGTTCGTTAGCCTCTATGCGAATGTCGATGTTCCCACGCCGGTCCCGGACTCCGAGACCAAGACCGCCGTCGAGCAGTGCCTGCGCTTTCTGTCGCTGTGCGCCGAGGGCAAGATGGCGCCCAAGCTGGACCCGTCAAGCGACGTGCGCTCGCTGGCCGAGACGCTGCAGGCGATCTACGACGACCTGGAGCAGGTTCGCGTCTACGTCATCACCGACCGCGTCGCCAAATCCAAGAGCTTCAAGACCCGCGATATAGGCGGGAAGGCCGTGCGCCTAGAGGTCATGGACATCGAGCGGCTTCACCGGCATTGGTCCGAGGGCAAGCCACGCGACGAGCTTGTGGTCGACTTCGCCGAGGTGTCCGGCGCGCCCCTGCCCTGCGTCTTCGTGCCAGGCGAGAACGACGACTACGACTATGCTCTGACGGCAATCCCGGCCGAGGCGCTTCGGCTGCTCTACGAGAAGTTCGGCGCGCGCCTGCTGGAGGCCAACGTCCGCTCTTTCCTGAGCGTCAAAGGCAAGGGCGTCAACGCCGGCATCCAAAACACGCTGCGCTCAGCCCCCGAGCGCTTCATGGCCTACAACAACGGCATCGTGATCGTTGCGGACGAGATGCGCCTGGGCAAGCCTGGCGACGGCTCGGCCGGCATTGCCTGGCTCAAAGGCCTGCAAATCGTCAACGGTGGGCAGACCACCGCCTCGATCTACTTCGCCAAGAAGAAGTATCCCGACACGGACCTGAGCCGCGTGCGCGTCCCCGCCAAGATCATCGTGATGCGCGCCCAGGATTCGGCCAAGGAGGAAGCTCTCGTCTCGGATATTTCCCGCTTCGCCAACAGCCAGAACGCCGTGCGGCAATCGGACTTGTCGGCCAACAAGCCCTTCCACGTCGAGATCGAGAAGCTCTCGCGTTCAGTCTACTGCCCTGATGGCGTGGGCCAGTGGTTTTACGAGCGCGCTTCGGGCAGCTACAACACGCTGCTTGCCCGCGAGGGGACCACACCAGCCAAGCTCAAGGCCCTGAAGGAGGCCATCCCGACGGCGCGCCGCGTCACGAAGACCGACTTGGCCAAATACATCACCGCCTGGGACAAGAGGCCCGACATCGTCAGCCTCGGCTCGCAAAAGAACTTCGACAAGTTCATGGCGGGCCTGACGCCCGTCGATGGGCAAGAGGCGCCGCTGCCGACCGTCGTCGACTTCAAGGCCATGATCGCCAAGGCCAAGATTTACCGCGACGCCCAAAAGCTCTTGCGGCCGATGTTCCAAGCCTTCCAAGCCAACGTCACCGCCTACACGGTGTCGCTGGTAGCCGAGAAGCTCGGCGACCGCATCGACCTCGACCGCATATGGGTCAAGCAGGCGGCCTCTCCCGAACTGCTCGCGCAAATCGCCGTGTGGGCCAAGGAGGTCAACGATGTGCTGCACTCCTCGGCCGGCGGCAAGATGGTTTCCGAATGGGCCAAGCGGCCGGAATGCAAGGAGGCCGTAATGGGTGCGAGCTATTCCGCCCCAGCGACCAACATCCCGGAAGTGAAGTAGCCCTACGAAGCCACCGATCCATCATGCGGCGTGTTCCCTCCTCAGAACAAGCCCATGGTTGATGTCGTCTCCCCCGCCGACCGCAGCCGGATGATGGCCGGCATCAAGGGCAAGAACTCGCAGCCTGAGCTCCTTGTCCGCCGGCTGCTGTTCGCCTCGGGCTATCGATTCCGGCTGCATCGACGCGACCTGCCTGGCACTCCCGACATTGTCATGCCCGGCCGCAAGGTCGCCATCTTCGTCCATGGCTGCTTCTGGCACCAGCATCAGGGATGCCGATACGCCAAGATGCCCTCAACGCGACCCGACTTCTGGAAAGCCAAGCTCGAGACCAACGTCGAACGCGACCGCCGCTCAGTCGAAAAGCTCCACGCGCTGGGCTGGCGAGTGCTATGCGTCTGGGAATGCTCAACGCGCGACGCCAAGATTGCCGCAGGCCTGCAAGCCGCCATGAGCTCGTGGATCGAGGGCTGCGACCAGCTCGGAGAGATCGGCGCCCCATCGCGGAGCTAAGCCATGGCCGATTCGAATGCCTAAGCCCTAAGAGACGTGGCCGAAGCCCATTTGGCGACCATCCTCAGGCGACTGCTTCGCGACCACATGGGCGGGCTCGTTCCATTCATCGAAATGATCCGCACGATGGACTATCGGGGACTCATGCACCAGCCGCCATCGGCGGCAAGAATGAGGTCGTGCAATCGTTCGTCAGTACGTGGCGTGGCAAGACAGTGATCCAGAGCTCACTGTTGAGTGGCTGGTCGGTCCAATCAAGCGATCGCAGGAGCAGGCCTCCTGCTTGGCTCATCCTCGCCAGATCGCGTTGAGGAGTTCTTCTCCAAGGCCGCGCGCTTCCTTCGTTGCTCGCGATTCAGTTCAGCCAACAGACCACGCACCACCTTCGCCAGCTTGTTGGCCAGCAAAGGAGGCACGGCATTGCCGACCTGCGTGTACTGCTCGGTTCGATTGCCAGCAAAGAAATAGTTGTCGGGGAAGGTCTGAAGCCGAGCCGCTTCTCTCACCGTGAGACTTCGACACTGAGTGGGGTCGTAGTGGATGTAGTAGTGCCCATCCTTTGCGATGTGCGCAACCACTGTCGTTGATGGCTCTCCCGCGCACTGCACGCGGAATCGATCCTTGAAAGGAATGACCCCTGTTGTGCTATTGCTCGCCGCGTTCTTGTGGTTGGGCAGAAGCTTGGGCGGAAAGCAGTCCAATCGCGGGGAATAGCCTTGCGACTGAGCGAAGCTGGCGGCAAAGAGGTACCTGGCCAGATCAGACGCCATGTGTGATCGCGCTTCGTGCTGGCAAACCCCATCCAATTCTTCATCGTGCAGCCAGAGCTGGAGCTCAGTCGGTTTCTTCGGCTTTCTGTAGCTCCGCTGAACAAAGGCTTCACCGACACTCAGACTCCGAGCCGCGGCAGCGGATACACGCATCAGCTCGGTCAAGCCCGATTGGTACTCCACGTTCCATCCCTCCATGAAAGAGGGCGCCATCTGGACTGCACTTCTCCAGGCCTCCAACGAGTCGGCTTTCGACAAACGGCTTCGCAGTCGCGGCAAGTCATCGATTGCATGCTTCACGCTCACGGATTTCTCGACCTTTGAAAGGAGTTCATGCCGCGAGGCCCCCACATCCTTCCTTACACCCAACAGGATCACTCGATGTCTGCTCTGCGGAATGCCGTAGTGCTCGGCCTGAATGATGAAGTCCGTTGGTTCCAGCGATTTGCTGTCGCCCTTCTTGATGAAGGACCGAATCTCGTATTCCACACCTTCAGCGGGCTTCGACAAGTCCTCGATGATTCTCTCGAACATCGAGCTGCCAGAGTGCTGCGAAGAGAGCAGGCCCTTCACGTTTTCCATCACGAAGATGGTCGGCCGATGAACCTGAATGATTCGAAGATATTCCCTGTACAGAAAATGCTTCTCGTCTTTCTGGAAGCTTTTGTCATGCGCCCGGCGCGACCTCCCCGCGAGTGAGTACGCTTGGCAGGGCGGCCCCCCGATCAATATCCACGTATCACGACCATTGAGGGCCGTTCGTATTTCGTCGTCGATGCCAGTCTCATCGGACTTCCCCAACTCCAGGCAGCGAGCTTCGCGACTAGCGTGAACAAAAGCCTCAGCAACAGCGGGCTGCCGTCGAAATGTCGCTTCGTCAATCTCGCCCCGGATGTAGCTGTAGTAGTGCCTTAGATCCTTCGTCCCCCGAAGCTTCCGAAACACTGCGCGCAGTGTGAGCGTCTGGTGCGCAATGGCGTCCTTCTCAATGGAGAGGCCAATTTCGAAGACGGGCTGCTGCTTGTGGTCCTGGAGAGCAGAAAAACCCTCTCCCAAGCCTCCTGGGCCCGCAAAAAGATCAATGATGGGAATCGGCATTCGAATTTCTGAAAAAGGTCGGCACTGATCTGCTTGCGGCGGGCCGGAGGCTGCATTCTAGAGAGCAGGACCGCCGGCACCGCGGTCGACAACTGGGCTCCGTGGCCAGCGATTCTTCTCCTATCCGATCTCAGGCCCCAAGGGCCCGTCAAGCGTCGCGATTCCTTTCAGCAGTACCTGTGAAAGCTCTTCCGCCTCGGTCGCCAGATCCGCAGCGATCCACATGATGTTGCCTCGGTGCTTCGCCCCGATCGCCTCGAACAACTCCTGCTCCTCCCCATAGCAACAGCTCAGCAACGACCGCAGTTGGGTCAGCTTCTTCTCTAGAAGGTCGGCCGCGTCGGGGCAGATTGCCCCGAGGGATTCGGGCGTGGTTTGCCCGGCGATAATTTGATCAGCCATTTGGTGTGCCTCTTCCAAGGGTTTGCACGTCGATTGGTCAGACGGTCAGGGTGTTAGCGCACCCTGGCCGTCGCCTTTTGTGCCTCACATCGACATCGCTGCGGTGTGCATCGGTGTCCCGCCGTGAGGCGCGGCGGTCGTTCAAATGTAGGGAGAGAAGCGCGTCAGCGGAAGCCTGTCACGGTGAACAAATGAGGACTCGCGTCGACTTGTAGTGGCGCACGCGAAGGCGATCGCCCTGCGAGCCACTCGCCTGCCTCAACCAGCACCCGCAGCCCAAGCCTCCACCCGCCGCACCAACGCATCCCGTCGCGCCGCCACCTCCGCCAACAGATACTGCCGCGCCTGCTCCTGCGCCACGTCGCTCGACAGAAACCACTGCTCGCGTTCGGCGCTGCCTTGCGGTGGCGGGGTGCCCCACCCTGCTTCGCCGTTGGCGCCTCTGAACGCTTCGGTCATGGGCAGGCGACCGTCGGTCTTGCCGATGCTCGACAGCGCATCGGGCGGGCCGTCGAGCGCGATGCGCACGTGCACGACGTTCTCGCCTTCGGTGCGGATCGATGCGCCCAGGCCGCCCTCGCGGTGCACGCGCCACAGCTCCGCCGCGGAGGCGTTGCGGGCCCAGCTTTCCAGGGCGCGGACCAGGCTCTCGAGAATGATTTGTTGGTTCATGAGGAATATTTCACACGTTTCTGTCTGGTGTCGGCAAGCGGCCACGGTGCGATGGGGCCAAAAAGCCGTTGTAACTTCTTGCCTTGGCGCCTGCGCTATATTTCTTGGCATGGAAAAGGCATCCGACATAGGCAAACCCACGGTTCCGATCGACCTGATCGGGCCGGAACATTGGGTCCGTTCACGGCGCGGCCCTCGCCGTACGACGAAGGTGCTCTTCATCTTGCTCGGCGGGCTCGCAGCAGCCACAGCAGTGGCTTACAGCTTCTTCGGCGCGGGGCGCTGAACACAACAAGCCACTCGCGCCTTCATTCACTCACACACGCATCGCTCGCGCACCGCGAGCCGCACAAGGCAAAGCCCGCTGTCCGTTGATCCAACGGGCAGCGGGCTTTTCTCTTTGTGCGCGCGGCGCTACTGCAGCCGCGAGCCGCGCGGCAGGCGCTTTGCCAGCCACTCGTGCACGTCCGCGCGGATGTTGCGGCCTTCGAGCAGGAAGTTCTCGAAGCGGCTCGGCACGTACGGCAGGTAGACCAGCGGCATGCCGGCTTCTTCGGGCGTGCGCGCGGCCTTGCGGTTGTTGCAGACGGCGCAGGCGCTCACGAGGTTGGTCCAGCTCCACGGGCCGCCGCGCGACTCGGGCATGACGTGTTCGCACTGCAGGTCGCGGTCGGCGAACACCTGCGCGCAGTAGGCACAGGTGTGGCGGTCGCGGCGCAGCAGCTTGGCCTTGGTCACGCCGGGCACGACGTCGAAGAGGTTGATCTTCGACGCACCGCGCAGCGCGATGATGGGCGCGACGTCGATGCGCGACTGCACACCGCGCGCCACGTTGAAGCCGCCACGCAGCGTGGCCAGCGGCAGCGCGCCGTCTTCCCAGGCCACGTTGCCGGTGGCGTAGTGCAACACCGCCTGCTCCAGCGAGATCCAGGCTTGCGGCGTGCCCTGAATATCGAGTTGCAGGACGTGTGAATGCATGACGAATCGCCTCCCTTCGCGGCGATGGCTGGTGGTGAACGGATGGGGTGCACGAACGGAATCGAACCGTTGTCAGCGGGACCACAACCCGCGGCTCTGCCATTGAGCTACACGCACCATTGAAGAAACAGAAGACGAGCAGTGCTGAACTGCTACCACTCGCCCGACGCGCGCACGCGCTGGTCGAGGTCGAGGCTGTCGAGCGACGCCTCGCTGCCGCCCGGCAATGCCGACGCGCGATCAGCCACGTAGCGCGGCCCGAACCCCACGCCGAAGCGCTGGGCCAGCGACCACACCATGTGCCTGCGCGGCAGCGGCGCCGGGTGCACGGCGATCATCCGGATCGGTGAGTTGCGCTTGCGCATGAGGGCCTCCTGGGTGGGTAACGAAAAAAGAAAGTAATGACTTGAAAAATGTCCGGTGACGGGTTCCGGCGCCGCCCTATCTTTGCGGCCGGTTTCCGCGGGGCGGGCCACGCGTTGGCATGGCCCGGTCCCGCTCGGGTGTGGTCCGTGTGGCAGGAGTTGAACCTGCGACCCTCTGGTCCCAAACCAGATGCGCTACCAGGCTGCGCCACACACGGAAGAAAAACAAACAAAGCCTGCCGCGCTTCCATTTCGGTTGTGCCCTCACGCGACGGGCCGCGCGCTGGGCGCGGCCCCGTCGAACGTCGCTGCACAGGAGTGATCAACTCATGCACATCCCGCCAGACCGTCGACGCGGCAATTTCTGGCGGTGGGGTGAAGGCACACCCGAAATGGAAAGCGGCAAAAACAAAAAGGCCCGGAACCTTGCGGTGTCCGGGCCTCTTTGCGAGAGAGCTTGAGAGATGCGCGCCTACGCGCGACCTCCACCCGGGGGCACCTGATGAGCCTCGAACTGACCACCCACGCGCAGACGGGCTGCGGCTTTGGCGGCGTACGCGGTGTTCAGGTGCGAAGACAACGACAGGGGCGACGGCATGTCGAAACCATGGCAGAACCCGACGCGCACGAGCGGTCGGCCCGAGGCGGGTCGATGGCTGGTGAGGGTCAGTGCGGTGTTCACGATGGTTCCTGGTCAAAAATTGCCGCTGTCGGCTGTAAGGGGTTGGAAAAAAGGGACGGCTGGTGCCGTGAATTGGAGGCAACTGTAAAGAGTGTTTACGGCGACGTCAACAACCGGGACAATCTTTTCTTGTCTTGTTGTTGTTTTTGAACAGTGCCCCATACCACCGTCGCGCGCCGCCGCAATGCGCTTGTGCTGCATCGCCGCTTTCTCGAGGACGCCGTCGCGGCGGGCCTGCCCGCCAAGGGGCTTGACCAGGCGTTCGCACGCAAGCTCGAAATCTCTCCGAGCATGTGGAGCCAGATCAAGAGTGCGCGGCCCATCGGCGACAAGCTCGCACGGCAGATCGAGCGGCATTGCGACGTGGCCGCCGGCTGGCTCGACAAAGACAACACACCGCCTTCTGAAGCACCGCCCGATGCGGCGGAAGAACGCTTCGTGGCCGCCGCGCGTGAGGCGTGGCGCCAGGCCAATGCGAAGGGAAAGCGGGAACTCAGCGGCTGGCTGAAGAAGCACGCGCAGGAGAAGAAGGCGCTCGAGCCTGCCGACGGCGCTGCGCCGGCGCCCTAGCCTTGCTCAGGCCTTGCCAGCAGGCTCGGCAGCAGCCAACGCCGGCGCATCGCGCAGGATGGCCGCGCGCATGTCGTCGGGCACGGCGATGGCACGGTGGGTGTCGAGCGAGGTCGTCACCAGCACCTGCCGCACCTGCATGCGCACCTCGCCCGTGGTGGGCTCGAAGCAGCGCAATGACAGCGTGATCGAGCGCGAGCCCAGCTGCGCCACCGACAGGCCGAGCATCACGCGGTCGCCCATGCGGCTCACGGCGCGAAAGTCGGCGTCGAGCTTCACGGTCGGCAGGCCGACGCGGCGCTCGCCGATCAGTGCGTGGTAGCCCACGCCGAGCCCCTCGCTCACCCAGTCTTCGACCAGGCCGTTGAGCATCACGAAGTACTGCGGATAGAAGACGATGCCCGCCGGGTCGCAGTCGGAAAAACGAATCAGGCGCGGGCGCTGGAACTCCACACCACCGCCCTCGCCGCTCATGCGCGGTCCTCGACCGCGCCGTCGCCGCGCATCACGTGCACGCGCAGCAGCCCGAGCTGGTTGTGCATCTGCTTGACGGTCTTCATGTCCAGGCCCGAGAACATCTCGAGGATCCACTGCTCGTGCTCGGTGGCCATGGCTTCGAAGGCGTTGCGGCCTTCGGGCGTGAGGCTCACGATCCAGGCGCGGCGGTCGTCGGGACTGGGCGCGCGCGCCACCATGCCTTCGCGCTCGAGTTCGTCGGTCAGGCCGGTGACGTTGCCGCCGGTCACCATCAGGTAGCGCGAGAGCACGCGCATCTTCAGGCCGTCTTCGTAGCGGTACAGCTGCGCCATGTAGTCGAAGCGCGCCAGCGAGATGCCGAAGCGCTCGCGCAGCCGGCGCCGGATCTCGGCCTCGATCTGCGTGGTGCTCGCGAGCATGCGCAGCCACAGCTTGAGCATGGCGTGGTCTTCATGGCCGGCGCGGGCTTCGTGGCCGAGTTCTTCGGCGTCGCTCAGCACGGCGTGGGAGGCATCGTTGCGACTCATGTGACTTCTCCTCCGGAAACGGAGATCGACTGGCCCGTGACCGACGCGGCGCCCTCGCCGCACAGCCAGCGCACGGCGTCGGCCACTTCGGCGGGCTGCACGATGCGCTTTTGCGGGTTCACGCTGGAGAACTCGGCCAGCGCATCGGCTTCGCTGCGGCCGGTCTTGCCGACCACGTTGGCGACGCTGTTGCGCAGGATGTCGGTGTCGGTGTAGCCCGGGCACACGGCGTTCACGGTGATGCCCTTGCGCGCCACTTCGAGCGCCAGCGCGCGCGTGAGGCCGATCACGCCGTGCTTGGCCGCGGTGTAGGCCGACACGTAGGCGTAGCCCTTCTGGCCCGCCGTGCTGGCGATGTTGACGATGCGGCCCCAGCCGGCGTCGAGCATGTCGGGCAGCGCGGCCTGCGCACACAGGAAGCTGCCGGTGAGGTTGACCGACAGCATGCGCTGCCACAGCTCGACCGAGGTCTTCAGGAACGGCGCGCTCTCGGCGGCGCCCGCGTTGTTGACCAGCACGGTCACCGCCCCGCGCTCGGCCCGCGCCTGCGCGAAGGCCGACTGCACGGCCTGCGGGTCGGCCACGTCGGCCGCCACCACGCCGTGGCCGCTGCCCGCCAGGGTCTCGGCCACGCGCTGCAGGGCCTGCGCATCGCGGCCCAGCAAGGTCAGCACAGCGCCCTGGGCGGCAAGGGTGCGGGCGATCTCTGCGCCAATGCCGCGAGCGGCGCCGGTGACGAGGGCATGACGGCCAGTGAGCGAATTTGTGTGCATACCTGAATGGTTTAGTTCTGAATCATTTTAGCCGCTTGCGCACCAGCAGGGTGCTACCGCATGAAACGGCCGCCGTTGAGGTCGAGCGTCGCCCCGGTCATGAAGGCCGCGGCCGGCGAGGCCAGGTAGACGACGGCGGCAGCCACCTCGTCGGCCAGGCCGAAGCGGCCGAGCGGGATGCCGGCCTTCAGCGCCTGCTGCCGCTCGGGTGGCAGCGCGGCAAGCGCGGGGCTGTCGATGGCGGCGGGCGCCAGCGCGTTCACGGTCACGCCGTGCGGTGCCAGTTCCTGTGCAAAGGCACGCGTCAGCGCCAGCAGGCCGGCCTTGCTGGCCGCGTAGTGCACGCCGGTGGCACTGCTGACCTGCTGCCCAGCCAGCGAGGCCAGGTTGACGATGCGGCCCGCGCCGCGTTCGCGCATGTGCCTTCCGGCGATGCGGCAGCCGAAGAAGCTGCCGCGCAGGTTGATGGCGAGCACGTCGTCCCACTCGGCGGGCGTGATGTCCCACAGCGAGGTGGTCGGCGTGCGCGCCGCGTTGTTGACCAGGATGTCGACCGCGCCGAAGTGCGCCACGGCCTGTGCGAAACGGTCGCCGAAGGCCTGCTCGTCGCGCACGTCGAGCGGCAATGCGAGGCCGTTCACTTCGGCGGCAACGACCTGTGCATTGGCTTGATCGATGTCGGCCACCGCCACGCGCGCACCGGCCTGCGCCAACCCGCGCGCGATGGCCGCACCCAGCCCCTGCCCCGCGCCGGTCACGAAGGCCACGCGGCCTGCCAGCGGAAGCGCGGTGGCGTGCGTCATGCCACTCAGGCCTTCGCGGGCCGACCGTCCCAGGTCTGCGGCCCCACGCCGCGCTCGCGCAGCTTGAACTTCTGCACCTTGCCGTTCTCGGTGCGCGGCAGGTCGGGCAAGAGGTCGATGTAGCGCGGCACGGCGAAGTACGGCAGCCGGCCTTCGCAGAAGCGCGCCAGCTCGGCCGGGTCGATGGCCACGCCCTCGCGCGCCACCAGCGCGGCCATCACCTCGTCTTCGGCCAGCTCGGAGCGCACGGGGTACACCGCGCACGAGGCCACGCCGGGGTGGCTCAGCAGCACCTGCTCGACCTCGAAGGACGAGATGTTCTCGCCGCGCCGGCGGATCGCGTCCTTGATGCGGTCGACAAAGCGGAACGCGCCGTCGGCATCGCGCACCACGCGGTCGCCGGTGTGGAACCACAGGTTGCGCCAAGCCTCGACGGTCTTCTCGGGCATGTGGAAGTAGCCGCTGGCAAAGGCATAGGGCTCGTCCGCACGCAGCAGCAGTTCGCCGGCCTCGCCGGGCGGCAGCGGCACGTCGTCTTCGTCGGCCACGCAGGCCTGGAAGCCGGGGCGCAGCCAGCCCATGACGCCGCCGCGCGGCGAATCGGGCGCGGTGGCAATCGCAAAGTTGGTTTCGGTCGAGCCGTAGCCTTCGAGCAGCGCCACGCCCGTGCGCGCCTGGAAGGCCTGCCCTGCCGCCGCAGGCACGCCGGGCCCGAGGCCGGTGCGCACGCGATGGTTGCGCTCGCCCTCGCCTTCGGGCTGGGCCAGCAGGATCGGCACCATCGCGCCGAGCAGGTAGACCACGGTCGCGCCGTTGGCGCGCATCGCCGGCCAGAAGCCCGAGGCGGAGAAGCGCGACTCGAACACCACCTCGGCCCCGGTGAGCGCGGCCTGCGCGAAGGTGTTGAGCGCGTTGATGTGAAACAGCGGCAGCGTGGTGCACAGCACGTCGTCGCGGCCCACGCCCAGCACCTCGGCGCTGTTCACGCCCCACCAGAAGTACTGCGCCTGCGGGCAGATCACGCCCTTGGCCGGGCCCGTGGTGCCCGAGGTGTAGAGGATGGCGAGCGGGTCGCCCGGCTGCACCGCAGCGGGCGGCAGCGCCTGCGCGCCCGGCGGGTAGGCCGACACGCGCACGCCGGCGGGCGGCGTCCACGGTGCTTCGGCCTCGCCGACCACCCACACCTCGCGCAGCGCCGTGCGGGCCAGGTCGGCCGTGGCCAGCCGATCGAGAAAGCCCGCCTCGATCACCAGCAGCTTCGCCTCGCTGTTCGCGAGGAAGTACTCGATCTGCGGCCCCATCGACGCGGTGTTGACCGGCACGACCGACGCACCGAGCCAGCCCGCGCCGAGGAAGGTGTCGAGGAACTCGATGCGGTTGCCGCACATCACGGCGATGCGGTCGCCGCGCGCCACGCCATGCTGAGCCAATGCACCGGCGCGCGTGGCCGCCGCATCGGCCGCATCGGCGTGCGTCCATTGCCGGCCCGCGATGCGCAGCAGCGGGCGGCGGCCGAACAGCGCCGCCTGCCGCTGCAGCATGGCGGGCAGCGTGCGCTGCGCTGGCGGCACCGCGCGCGGGTCACTCGTCATCGTGCGTGCCTCCGCCGAGGTAGGTGGCCTGCACGCGCGGGTCGCTGGCGAGGTCACCGGAAGCACCCGACAGCGCGATCTCGCCCGTCTCCAGCACATAGCCTTCGTCGGAGCTTTCGAGCGCGGCGCGTGCGTTCTGCTCCACCAGCAGGATCGACACGCCGTCGTCGCGCAGCTTGCGCACGATGGTGAGGATGTCGCGCACGATCAGCGGCGCCAGGCCCAGGCTGGGCTCGTCGAGCATCAAGAGGCGCGGCGCCGACATGAGTGCGCGGCCCACCGCCAGCATCTGCCGCTCGCCGCCCGAGAGCGTGTCGGCGCGTTGCGTGCGTCGCTCCGCCAGGCGCGGGAAGCGGTCGTACACCGACTGCAGCTGCCGCTTCATCGCGTCGCCGCGCAGCCGCTTGGCGTAGGCGCCCAGCTGCAGGTTGTCGAGCACGGTGAGTTCGCCGAACAGTTCGCGCCGCTCGGGCACGAGGCACAGCCCGCGCTCCACGCGCGACTCCACATCGAGCCCCTGCAGGTCTTCACCTTCGAAGCGCAGCGTTCCCTTGCACGGCAGCAGGCCCATGGCCGCGGCCAGCAGCGTGGTCTTGCCCGCGCCGTTGGGCCCGATCACCGAGATGATCTGGCCCCGCTGCACGTCGAGCGACACGCCGCGCACGGCCTCGACCTGCCCGTACGAGACATGCAGGTCGCCAATCTCCAGCATCGCGGTCATACAACGCTCCCCAGATAAGCCGCCTGCACACGCTCGTCGGCGCGCACCGCCGACGGCACGCCCTCCACGAGCTTGGAGCCGAAGTTCATCACCACCAAACGGTCCACCAGTTTCATCACGAAGTCCATGTCGTGTTCGACGATCAGGATGGTCACGCCCTCCTCGCGCAGCTTGCGCAGCAGGTCACCGAGTGCCATCTTTTCCTTGCGACGCAGGCCGGCCGCGGGCTCGTCGAGCACCAGCAGCACAGGGTCGGCGGCCAGCGCGCGCGCGATCTCCAGGATGCGCTGCGTGCCCAGCGGCAGGCTGCCCGCGAGCTCGTGCGCGCGGTCGCCCAGGCCGATGCGGTCGAGCTGGCGCTGCGCCTCCTGCAGGATCTGGCTTTCTTCCGTGCGGTCCAGCCGCAGGCCCGCCTTCAGGATGCCCGAGCGCGTGCGCGAGTGCGCGCCCAGCGCCACGTTGTCCAGCAGGCTCATGTGCGGGCGCAGCTTCACGTGCTGGAAGGTGCGCGCCAGCCCGAGCCGCGCCACCGCGCGCTGCGGCATGCCGGCGATGTCGTGTTCGAGAAAGCGCACCTGGCCCGCGCTCATCGGCAGCGTGCAGGTCAGCAGGTTGAACATGGTCGACTTGCCCGCGCCGTTGGGCCCGATGAGGCCGATGATCTCGCCCGCCTTGACGTCGAAGCTCACGTCGTTCACCGCCACCAGCCCGCCGAAGCGTTTCACGGCGCCGTTGACCGACAGCACCTGCGTGCCGCGCGCCGGCAGCTGCCGGTGCGGCAGCGGCTCGACCGGCGCACCGGTGTAGCGCGAGGCGCCCTGCGGCGCGACGCGCCGGCGCGTCCAGCGCCGCAGCAAACCCATCACGCCGCCGCGCGCAAAGTGCAGCAGCAGGATGAACAGCGCCGCGAAGGCCACGGCCTCCAGCTGGCCGGCGCGCTGCGTGAGCATCGGCAGCACGTCCTGCAGGCCGTTCTTCAGCACCAGCACCAGCGCCGCGCCCACCAGCGCGCCCGCCAGCTGCCCGAGCCCGCCGGCCACGGCCATCAGCAGGTACTCGATGCTCATGCGCACGTCGAAGGGCGACGGGCTCACGAAGCGGTTCATGTGCGCATAGAGCCAGCCCGCCAGCCCCGCGAACAGCGCGGCCGTGACGAACAGCGACAGCCGCACGCGGTAGGCATCCGCCCCCACGCTGGCCAGCAGCGTGGCGCCGCCGCGCAGCCCGCGAATCGCGCGGCCGGGGCGCGACTGCAGCAGGTTGTGGCTGAACAGGCAGGCCAGCCCGACCACCACCCAGATCAGGTAGTACATCGCGCGCGGATCGGCCAGCGACCAGCCGCCGATCTGCAGCGCCGGGATGTTCGACAGGCCCGTGTGGCGCCCGAGCGCATCGACGTTGCCGAACAGCATCGCGATCGACAGCCCCCAGGCGATGGTGCTCAGCGGCAGGAAGTGCCCGCCCAGGCGCAGCGTGAGCATGCCGATGGCCAGCGCCGACAGCCCCGTGAGCAGCAGCGCGAACAAGAGCCCCAGCCACGGCGACAGGCCCTGCGCGGTCGTGAGCCACGCCGTGGCATAGGCCGCGATGCCCACGAAGGCCGCCTGGCCGAACGAGGTGGCGCCGCCCACGCCGGTGAGCAGCACGAGGCCCAGCGCCACCAGCGCGCCTATGCCGATGTCGTTGAGCAGCGAAACCGTGAAGCTGCCCGCCACGGCTGGCACCAGGGCCAGCACGACGATCACCGCCGCGATCCACGCCATGCGTTTGGTGTTGCCGTTCATTGGTCCACCTCGTCTTCTTCCTCTTCCGAATGGGCCGCCATGAAGGAGCGCAGCATGAGCACCGGTATCAGCAGGCTGAACACGATCACGTCTTTCAGCGCGCCGCTCCAGAACGACGCGAAACTCTCGACCACGCCGACCGCCAGCGCGCCGATGGCCGTCATCGGGTAGCTCACGAGCCCGCCGATGATCGCGGCCACGAAGGCCTTCAGGCCGATGATGAAACCCGAGTCGTAGTACATGGTGGTCACCGGCGCGATCAGCACGCCGATGAGCCCCGCCAGCAGCGAGGCGCAGCCGTAGGCCAGCAGCGCCGTGCGCACCGGCCGGATGCCGACCAGCCGCGCGCCCACGCGGTTCACGGCCGTGGCGCGCAGCGCCTTGCCGGCCACCGTGCGCTCGAACACCAGGAAGAACAGCCCGCTCAGCACCACGGCCGCCCCCACCATCAGCACCACCTGGCCGCTGACCGTGAAGCCGTCGCCCAGCGTGAACACCGCGCTCGTGAGCGGCGTGGTGCGCGAGCCCTCGGGCCCGAAGAACAGCAGGCCCAGGCCTGACAGAAGGAAGTGCAGCGCCAGCGACACGATCAGCAGCACCAGCACCGAGGCGTCGGCGATCGGCTGGAACACCACACGCGCCAGCAGCGGCGCGATGGGCACCACCAGCAGCACGGCCACCGCGATGTGCACCGCCACTGGCACGCCGGGCCGCGCCGCCAGCCAGGCGAGCACGCACGGAATGGCGGGCAGCACGCCCCACATCAGCACCGCCTTGGGTATGCGCGCGGCCTCGCCGCGCCGCAGCAGGCTGCCGATTTCGGTGGCCAGCGCCAGCGCGGCCAGCACCGCAACCATGCCGATGGTCGGCGGCACGCGGCCGGTTTCGAAGGCCGCCAGCGACAGCGCGGCAAAGGCCGCGATGTCGCCGAACGGCACGAACACCACCCGCGTGACCGAGAAGATCAGCACCAGCCCGAGCCCGGCCAGCAGATAGACGGCACCGTTGGCCAGGCCGTCGGTGACGAGGATCAATGCCACGTCCCAGTTCATAGAAAAACCTCTGTCGGAGTCATCGTTGTCGTTGTCGTGAAGAAAAACGGGAGATTCAAGGGGCGAGCTTCCATTGGCCGTTGTCGAGCTTGACGATCACGCGCGCGCGCTCGTCCACGCCGTACAGGCTGCCGGGCTTGAAGGTGTAGACGCCGTGCGTGCCGACCACTTCCTTGGTGCTGAAGATGGCGTCGCGCAGCGCCACGCGGAACTCGGGCGTGCCCGGCTCGGCCTTCTTCATGGCGCGCGAAGCGGCATCGACGAACACCAGCCAGCCGTCGAACGAGTAGGCCGAGAAGGCGTCGCTGGTGGGCGCGTTGTTGACCTTCTGGAACACGGCGCGGAAGTCGGTCGCGATCTTCTTGGTCGGGTAGTCGGCCGGCAGCTGCTCGGCGACGATCACCGGGCCCGTGGGCATGAGCGCGTTCTGGCCGGCCGCACCGACCACGCGCACGAAGTCGGGGTTGATCAGGCCGTGCTGGCCGTACACGCCGCCCTTGAAGCCGCGCTCCTGCAGCGCCAGGAACGGCAGCGCGCCCGGCGTGCCGGCGCCGCCGGTCATCACCGCGTCGGGGCGCAGCGCCACGATCTTCAGCACCTGGCCGGTCACCGAGGCGTCGGCGCGTGCGTAGCGCTCGTTGCTCACCACCTTGATGCCGGCGCCCGGCGCGGCCTTCATGAGGGCCTCGTACACCAGGTCGCCCCAGGCGTCGGAAAAGCCGATGTAGCCCACGGTCTTGACGTTGTTGCGCTTCATGCGCTCGACCACCGCGTCGATCATGAGCTGCGTGGGCTGCGCCACCGTCATGACCCACGGGTTCTCGTTGGGGTCGAGCAGGATGGGCGTGAGGCCGATCATGGGCGTCTTCGCCTCCTTGCCCACCTGTGCCATCGCGATGGCCGACGGCACGCCCGAGGTGCCCATGAGCACGTCGACCTTCTCGTCCTCGATGAGCTTGCGCGCGTTGCGCCCGGCCGTGGTCGGGTCGGAGCCGTCGTCGAGCACCACGAGCTGGATCTTGCGGCCGTTGACCTCGCCCTTGTAGGCCAGCGCGGCCTGCATGCCCTTGGCATACGGCACGCCCAGCGAGGAGTTGGGCCCCGACAGTGACACGCTGAGTCCGACCTTGAGGTCGGCCGCCAGTGCGCTCGCCACACCACAGGCGGTCAGCGCTGCGGCGAGGGCACCGCGCGTCAAGGTCTGCATCAGGTTCTTCATGTCGTAGCTCCAGTGAGGAAGGATGGAAGGAACAGAAACTCAGATGAACAACTGGATCGCGGGCAACGCGCGCGTGGCGTTGAGCAGGTCGATGCGCTTCTCGCGGATGGACCAGCCCGTGGGGGTGTGAATGAGGTGGTGGCGGGCGGTGCCGCTCAGCAGGATCTGGTCGTCGCCGCGCGCCTCGATGTAGAGAAAAGGCGTGCGCAGGCGCACGTCGTCGGCGCCCTCTTCCTCGATGCGCGAGGGCTGCAGCACATGCTGGCTGTGGCTGGCCGGGTGCTGCGAATGCGCGCGCGGGTTCTTCAGGCGCTCCACGCGCAGCTGCAGCAGCAGCCGGTCTTCATAGGCCAGCGAGTTGTGCGAGAACGGATCGGCCTGCGCCGCGCCGAGCAGCGGCACCCAGTAGTGGCCGTCGTCGGCGAACAGGGCCAGCCAGTCGTCGAAGCGGCGCGCGTCGAGCAGGGCCGCCTCGTGGGCGATGAAGTCGCGCGGGTCGTTCATGCCGCCGCCTCCAGCGTCATGGCCCGGGCCCAGGCGCGGAACTGGTTGCGCATGAGCAGCTCGTTGGTGCCGTTGGTGGTCACCGTGGCCTGCTGCGTCTCGGCCGGGTCGTGGTTGCGGTGCAGGCTGATCCACTCGTTGCCGCCGGCACGCAAGCCCTTCTGGATGCTCTCGAACAGGTGCACGTCGTCGTGCGCCACCACCGACATGGGCGAGAACACGAGCCGGTTGTAGCTCATGGCGCGCTCGAACAAGAGCGCGGGCGCACCGGCCGCGCGGAAGCTCCAGGCCTCGATGAGCGTGCGGTCGGCCGCCAGCGGACGGATCACGCGGATGGCCTGCGGCGAGCCCTTGACCGACAGGCTCGGGTACAGCACCGAGTTCTGCGGCGAGCGCTGCAGGATGTCGGCGGCACGCTCTGCGCCGTGCGCGGCCTGCATCGCGGCCTCGTACTCGGGCAGCTGCGCGTAGTTGGAGTGGATGCTGAAGTTCACGCCCAGCACGCTGTGGCCGTTGGCGAACACGCGCCCGCCCATCTGGTCGAAGAACTCGTAGCCCGAGCCGAAGGGCAGGATCTGCTCCATCGCCATCGGCTTGGGGTCGGAGGGCGCATGCCCTTCCCACAGCGCCTCGGCCGCCTTGGTGGCCGACTCGTGCGTCGACATCGGGTGCACCGTGTCGTTGATGTTCTCCAGGTACATCTTCCAGTTGCAATGGACGATGTTGCGCAGCACGCCACCGCCCATGGTGAGCCTGCCCTCGGGCGAGCGGTCGACCATGTTGTCGAGCGCGCCCAGCACGTCGCCGAAGTAGTCCTCGAACGAGGGACCGGTATCGGACAAGCGCACGAACACGAAGTCGCGGTACACCTTCACGTGCTTCACCACCGACAGCCCCTGCCCCGACTCGCAGGCCTTGAGCTGCGTGCCCTCGTAGCCGTTCTTCAGCGGCAGGCCCAGTGGCGCGCCGTCCAGCTTGTAGGTCCACGCGTGGTACGGACAGCGAAAGAAGCGGCCGGTGTTGCCGCTCTCGTCGGTCACCAGCTGCGTGCCCTTGTGGGCGCAGCGGTTGTACATGACATGCACCGCGCCGTCGGGCTGGCGCACCATGAGCAGCGGGCGGCCCGCGATCTCCTGCGTGACGAAATCTCCCGCCGCCGGCACCTGGCTGGCATGGCCCAGGAAGACCCAGGTGCGGGCGAACAGGCGCTCCTGCTCCAGCGCGAACAGCTCGTCGCTGAGGTACAGGTCGCGGTGCACCCGGTCGTCGCGGACCAGCGCCGCGACGAGATCGGGGCGGTTGCGGTAGGCGGTCATGGCGGTGGGCTTTGGCTAGACCGAGGTCAGGGAACGAGCTTCCACTGGCCCTTGTTCATCTGCACGATCACGACGCCGCGCTGGTCCGAGCCGTAGCGGTCGTCGGGCTTGAAGGTGTAGATGCCGTGCGTGCCCACCAGCTCCTTCGTGCCCACGATGGCATCGCGCAGCGCCGTGCGGTACTGCGGCGTGCCGGGCTCGCCCTTGGTGCGCGAGGCCGCGTCGGCGAGCAGCAGGTAGGCGTCGTAGGTGTACGACGAGAACGCATCGGTGGGCACCGCGCCGTTCGCCTTCTGGTACGCAGCGCGAAAGCCCATCGCGACCTTCTTGATGGGGTTGCTCTCGGGCAGCTGGTCGGCCACCAGCACCGGGCCGCTGGGCACCTGCAGGCCGTCGATGGCCGTGCCGCCCACGCGCACGAAGTCGGCGTTGATGAGGCCGTGCGTGCCGTAGATCTTGCCCTTGTAGCCACGCTCGGCCAGTGCCAGGTAGGGCAGCGCGCCCGGCGTGCCGGAGTTGCCCGCGAACACCGCGTCGGGCCGCGCCGCGACGATCTTCAGGATCTGCCCGGCCACCGAGGAATCGCTGCGTGCATAGCGCTCGTTGGCCACCACCTTGATGCCGGCGGTGGCGGCGCTCTTCACGAGCGAGTCGTAGGCCAGGTCGCCCAGCGCGTCCGAAAAACCGATGAAGGCGACCGTCTTCACGCCCGACTTCTGCATGCGCTCGACCACGCCCGCCACCATGAGCGGGAACGGCTGCGACACGGTGACGGTCCATGCGCCGTCCGCGCCCGGAATGGTCACGGGCGTGGGCGAGATGAGCGGCGTGTTGAGCTCGCGCGCCACCGAGGCGATGGCCATCGCGCCCGGCACGCCCGAGGTGCCGATGAGCACGTCGACCTTGTCTTCCGTCACCAGCTTGCGCGCGTTGCGCCCGGCGGTGGTCGGGTCGGAAGCGTCGTCGAGCACGATGAGCTGCACCTTGCGCCCGCCGATCTCGGGCCGCTCGGCGATGGCCGCGCGGATGCCCTTCTCGTAGGGCACGCCCAGCGCCGCGACCGGCCCCGAGAGCGAGCTGATGAAGCCGATCTTGAGGTCTGCCGCCGCCGCACCGACGGCGGTGAAGGCGGCCAGCAGCGCGAGGCCAAGGCGGGAGATTTTCTTCATGGGAGCTTCCTCTTCGGGGGTTGGAATGGGGACGAGGGACGGGTCAGTAGCGCAAGGTGCGACGCGATTCGAGGTCGGCGTCGACCTGCGCGGGCGTGAGCCGCTCCG
This sequence comes from Variovorax sp. GW531-E2, assembly GCF_059423125.1. Taxonomy (NCBI): domain Bacteria; kingdom Pseudomonadati; phylum Pseudomonadota; class Betaproteobacteria; order Burkholderiales; family Comamonadaceae; genus Variovorax; species Variovorax sp. GW531-E2. Next base: position 163,615 of record NZ_JBWKXQ010000006.1, read on the forward strand.
GCTTGCATTCGAAGCGCTCGAACAGCGCCAACTGGTCGGCGTAATGGCGGTCGCGCACGCCGGCCGGGCTCACGAAGCCGCTCTGCCCCGGCGCGGCGACCGAGCACATGTCGAGCGCGCCCGGGCGCAGCACGACGCGGTAGTTGAGCGTGCCGCGGTTCATGTAGGGGCTGACCTCGGGCTCGTCGCCCGCGCCGGCCCACGGCACGCCGATGGCGTTGATGCGCGAGAAGCGGTGCCGCACCGCGGGCGTGGTCCACGCGGCCATGTCGGGCCCGAGGCGGGTGCGCAGCTCGCCCACCGCATCGGTCAGCGCCGCGCGCACCATCGTGCGCGGGTCTTGTCCGTTGAAGAAGTCGTGGCGCTGCGGCACGCCCGAGGCCGGGCCGCTCAGCGCGTTCCACAGCAGCTTGGCCACGGCCGCGGGCTGGGCGCTGCCCGGCGAACCGCGCGGCGTGAGCGTGGGGTAGCCCAGGTTGGCGTAGGTGGCGAACACGGCCGGCGGCAGGTCGTCGGCCAGCAGGCGCCGCGACATCGCACCCAGCCACGCGCGCAGCACGGTGGTGGCGCGGTTGTCGTAGACCTCGCCGCCCGGGGCGACGCGGTTCTTCAGGTCCCAGTTGGCGAGCAGGTCGGCCGCGCGGCGCGCGGGGTCGCCGGCCGGCAGGCCCTTGGCCGCGTCGACGATGAGGGGCACGAAGTAGCGCGCGTTCAGGTCGGCCAATGCCGCGCCCTGGCTCACGCGCCAGACCTCGTCGGCGCCCAGCTTGGCCGTGCCCTGCAGCTGCGCATGGATTTCGGCCACGCGGTCGACATGTGAGAAGTTCGCGCCATCCGCGCGCAGGCCTTCGGCGATCTGGTTGTTCCAGCTCGCGAGGTAGCCCTGCGCGGGGTTGTAGGCGCGCGGGTTGGCGCTGAACGGCAGGCTGCCCTGCCACTCCATGCTGCCGTCGCCGCGCGCGGGAAAGCGGATGTCCTGCGTGGCCGGGCGGCGCGGCATGCGGCCCAGGCCCACGGCGCCGATGTTGCCCGCCACGTCGGCATAGAACCAGGTGATGGACGCGGCCACACGCTCGCCCTGCGCGAGAAAGCCCGACCAGTCGCGCGCCCGTGCGGCACGCGCCCAGCCGAGCATGGTCTCGACCTCGCGGCCCTGCCAGGTGCTGCGCGCGGTGTAGGCGCGGGCGTTGTCCACGTCCCAGCTCTGCACGAAGCCGTGCACCGTGGCGTAGATGTCCACGCTCTGCGGCGCGGCGCCCTTCACGCGGATGACGTCGGTGCGCCGGGTCATCGGGCGGTAGGCACCGTCGTATTTGTATTCGTGGCGGTTGGCCGGGTTCAGTTCTTCCTGGTAGATGTCGTTGGTGTCGAGCGAGCCCACCGTCGAGCCCCAGGCGATGGTGCCGTTGGTGCCGAACAGCACCGGCAGCAGGCCGATGGGCGTGAGGCCCGTGAGGTCGTAGCCCGCGCCGTGCAGGCCGATGCCGTGCACGAACGACGGGTTGTTGAAGCCCTGCTGCGGACCGTTGTACAAAACGGCCACGCCTTCCTTGGTGCGCGAGGGGCCCAGCACCCACGCATTGCTGGCGGTCGGCATGCCTTCGGTGGCGGCCAGGCCCATGCGGGCGACCTGCGTGGCGCGGAAATCGGCCGCGGCCTGCGCGGAGACCGGCGCGAGCGCGACGTCGCCGGGCTCGGCGCTCGCCAGCCGGTTCGCGTTGCCGCGCGGCACGATGGTCGGCGCGGTCGGGTCTTCGAGCCAGCGCAGCTGCTCGTACAGCTGCAGGCCGGCGACGTCGCCGCGCGCGGCCTTGAGCTGGTTGAGCAGCGAGAGGTTGGCCACCTCGGCCGTGCCCGCGAAGAAGCGGTTGAGGATGAGGCCGATCCAGACCATGGCCACGTCGTCGGCGGTCCACGGTGCCGGCTCGAAGCCGTTGTCGATGAACTCGCGCGGCATCAACTTCGCGCGGTCGGCCAGCACGTCGCGGATGCGCGCGTTGACGCCCGCGGCGTAGCCTTCGAACATGGCGCGGTCGTCCGCGTTCAGCGCATCGATCTGGCGGCGGATCGACACCGGATCGATGTTGGAGCGCGTGGCCTTGTCGGTCGCGACGAACTCGGCCCCCAGCACCTCGGCCACGCTGCCGTTGCCCGAGCGCCGCGCCATCTCCAGCTGGTAGAGCCGGTCTTCGGCGACGGCATAGCCGAAGCCGTGGAACAGGCCGCGCGTGTCGCTGGCGTAGACGTGCGGCACGCCGTAGCGGTCGCGCTTGATGGTGACCTCGCCGCTGCCGCCCGGGGCGGTCGCGGCGCAGCCGGCCAGCAGCGCGGCGGCGAACAGCACGGTGCCGGTCGCGCGCCGGCGACGCAGGGAACGAAGCAGCGGGTGCATGGGGTGGGCGGCGTTCATCGGATCGACGCGAGGGCGTTCAGGGCACCAGCTTCCACTGGCCCTTCTCGAGCTTCACGACGACGCGCGAACGGTCGTCCGAGCCGTAGCGCTCGGTGGGCTTGAAGTTGTAGACCGAGTGCGTGCCCACCAGCTCCTTGGTGCTCACGATGGCGTCGCGCAGCGCCAGGCGGAACTGCGGCGTGCCGGGCTCGGCCTTGGTGGCCAGCGCACGCTGGGCGGCGTCCAGGTACACCAGCCATGCATCGAAGGTGTAGGCCGAGAAGGCGTCGGTCGGCGGTGCGCCGTTGGCCTTCTGGTAGGCCGCACGGAAGTCCATCGACACCTTGCGGATCGGGTTGTCAGCGGGCAGCTGCTCGGCCACGATCACCGGGCCCGTGGGGGCCAGCAGGCCTTCGACCGACGCACCGCCCACGCGCACGAAGTCGGGGTTGATGAGCGCGTGCATGCCGTAGATCTGGCCCTTGTAGCCGCGCTCCGAAAGCGCGAGATACGGCAGCGCGCCCGGCGTGCCCGAGGTGCCGGTGATCACCGCGTCGGGGCGCAGCGCCACGATCTTGAGCACCTGCCCGGTCACCGAAGCGTCGCCGCGCGCATAGCGCTCGTTCGACACGATCTTGATGCCGGCCGGCTCGGCGCTCTTTTGCAGTGCGCCGTACACCAGGTCGCCCCAGGCGTCGGAGAAGCCGATGTAGCCCACCGTCTTCACGCCCGACTTCTTCATGCGCTCGACCACCGCGCTCACCATGAGCGGCGCGGGCTGCGGCAGCGTGACCATCCACGCGCCCTCCTCGCCCGGCAGGTTGGCGTTGGCGATGGAGATCAGCGGCGTCTTGGTTTCGCGCGCCACGCCGGCAATGGCCAGCGCGCCGGGCGAACCGGCCGTGCCGATGATGACGTCGACCTTGTCCTCGTCGATCATCTTGCGTGCGTTGCGCGCGGCCGTGGTGGGGTCGGACGCGTCATCGAGCTGCACCAGCTGGATCTTGCGGCCGCCCAGGTCGGCCTTGTAGGCGAGCGCGGCCTTCATGCCCTTTTCGTACGGAATGCCCAGCGACGACACCGGCCCCGACAGCGAGGTGATGAAGCCGACCTTGAGATCGGCGGCCCACGCGCTGGCGGCGCTCAGCGCGCCGAGGCCTGCGACAACAGCCGCGAGGGTGCGAATTCGGTTCAGGACTTTCATGGCGATGCTCCAGAGGTGATGTTTTTGAACGGAACGAAACGGACGCTGAAATGAAAACTAGAGGGCGAGGCTGCCGACGCTGGTGCCGCCGCAGACATACAAGACCTGGCCGGTGACGAAGCTGTTCTCGGGCGCGGCGAAGAAACGCACGGCGCGTGCCACGTCGGCCGATTCGCCCAGGCGCTTGACGGGCACCGAGGCCGCGAGCGCGCGCTCCTTCTCGCTGCCGGCCTCGACCACGTCGTAGAACATGTCGGTGCGGATCGGGCCCGGCGCCACCACGTTCACCGTGATGCCGTCGGCCGCGAGCTCCAGCGCCCAGGTGCGCGCCATGCCCAGCATGCCGGCCTTGGTGGCCGAGTAGCTGGTGCGCGTGGCCAGGCCCAGCGCGGCGCGCGACGACAGCAGCACCACGCGGCCGAAGCGCTGCGCACGCATCGCGGGCAGCGCGCCCTGCACGAGCTGGATGGCACAGCCCAGGTGCAGGTCGACCAGCGCATCGAGGTCGTCGAGCTTCACGTCGGGCAGCAGCGCGGCGCGGATCACGCCGGCGTTGTGCACGATCGTGGTCGGTGCGAAGCGCTCGACCAGTTCGCGCACGGCCTGGCCGGTGGCGGCTCGGTCGGCCAGGTCGACCTCGAGGCTGTGCATCTTCGGGTGATCGATCTCGGCCTTGCGGCGCGCGAGCGAGATCACTTCGTAGCCTTGCGCGAGCAGGTCTTCGCAGATGGCCTTGCCGATGCCGGCGCTGCCGCCGGTAACGGCCGCGACCCTGGGGGCGGCGGCGCTCATGCCGTGGCTCCCACCAGGGCCAGCACGCGCAGCGGGCTGCCGCTGCCCTTCTCGATCTTCAGCGGCGGGCAGATCAGCACCGCGCCCGACGGCGGCAGCAGATCGAGGTTGCTCAGGCACTGCAGGCCGTAGCGGCCCGCGCCGTGCATGTAGTAGTGGCAGGGGTAGGGCGGACGCAGGTGGTAGCCCTGCCCGGCGTCGGTGCCGATGGCTTCGGAGCCGAAGCCCAGCACGTCGCGCTGCTCGACCAGGAAGCGAACGGCCTCGGTGCTCGGGCCGGGCGTGTGCTGGCCGGTCTCGTCGAAGTTCTGGTAGGCCTCGGGGTCGGTGCGCTTGGACCAGTCGGTGCGCATGAGCACCCACGCGCCCTTGGGAATGCGGCCGTGCGCGGCCTCGTAGGCTTCGATGTCCTCGAGCGTCAGCAGGTAGTCGGGGTCGTCCTTCACCTGCGGCGAGCAGTCGATCACGCAGGCCGGCGCCACGAAGTGCTGCACGGGGATGGTGTCGACCGAGTTGTTCGGCAGGTCGCGGCCCGAGATCCAGTGGATCGGCGCGTCGAAGTGCGTGCCGGTGTGCTCGCCGCAGGAGAAGTTGTTCCAGTACCAGCCCGGGCCGCGCTCGTCGTACTTCGACACTTCCTCGATGCGGAAGGGCCAGCACTGGCCCATCTCGGGTGGCAGCGCGATCTGCGGAAACTCGGGCGTGAGCGTCTGCGTGAGGTCGATCACGCGGATGCGGCCGCTGGCCATGGCGGTCACGAGGCTGCCGAGGACTTCGGCGGCGGACATCAGTTCGTTGGTGGTCGTGGTCATCGTGTGATTCCTCTGCTCAGCCGCCCGCCGCGAGTTCGCGTTCGAGCACCTTGGGGTTGTCGCGCCAGCGCTCCAGCCACTCCTGCGCCACGTCGCCCGGGTACACGTCTTCCACGCCGTCGCGCAGCGCCTTCACGATGGCGTTGGCCAGCGCGGTGGGTGCCAGCTTGGGCGGCGGCGTGTGCTGGTTCCATTCGTCGTCGATGGGGCCGGGGAACACGTTGATCACGCGGATGCCGGCGGGCCGCATCTCGGCGCGCAGGCACTGCGCGAGCGAATGCGCCGCGGCCTTCGAGGCACTGAAGGTGCCGTGCGGCGGGAAGTTGCTCAGCGCGTAGATCGACAGCAGGTTGACCCACGCCGTCGCGCCCGTGGCACCGTCGGCCGACCGGCCCTTGAGCGCGGGGCCGAACTCCTGCGCCAGGCGCAGCAGGCCGAAGTAGTTGATGTCCATCTCGGCCTTGGCCACGTCGGTGCCGCGCCGCGCGCCGATGCCGAAGGTGCGGTGCACCTCGGCGTTGTTGATCACGATGTCGACCTTGCCGCCGATGGAGCCGGCCAGCTCGGTCACCTGGCGGCCGTTGGTGAGGTCCAACGGCACCAGCGTGACCTGCGGCAGGGCCGAGATGTCGTCCAGCCCGTCGCCCATCTTCTTCCACGGTTCAGCGTGGCCGACCCAGACGATGTCGGCGCCGGCCTTCACCAGCGCACGCACGAGGGCCTGGCCCGTCTCGGTCTTGCCGTCGGTCACCAGCACCTTGCGGAACTTCGGGTCGCTGGTCATTTCGCGCAGCATCTTGTCGTCGGCCATGTGGGGACTCCCTTCAGTCGGAAAAGCAATGAGGACGGCCTGGCCGGCGCGGTCGAGCCGGGCGCCGACACGCACGCGCGTGGGCGCATCGCCGACCTCGCCGTGCAGGTGGACCATGAGCGTGGGGCCGGCATCCAGATGCACCAGGCCCAGCCGCCAGGGCAGCCGCTCGCGAAAGAACAGGTCGTTGCTGTGGTGCAGCGTGGTGCTGCCGAGCAGCGCGCCCTCGCCGCTCTGCTGGCGCCAGCGCAACGCCGACGACAGGCACTTGTGGCAGACCTCGCGCGGCGGGTACTGCACCGTGCCGCAGTCTTCGCAGGTCTGCAGTTCGAAGCGACCTTCGGCGGCGGCGGCCGTGAGGCCGAGCGCGACGCGGCCGCGCGCGCCGGGCGGCAGGTTCATCTGCCGGGTGCGCAGCACCGGGTTCTTGCGCGGGGGGCGCATCATCGGCATCGTCATGCGGGTCTCCCCAGGATGACCGCGCCCGTACAGAGGCAGCGGTCGTAGGTCACCATGCCGAAGCCGGCGACAAGGCCCAGCTGGGCGTTGGGTACGGCGCGGGCGCCGGCCTGGTCGGTCAATTGGCGGATCGCCTCGACCATGCCGAGGAAGCCGCCCGCCGCACCGGCCTGCCCGGCCGAGAGCTGGCCGCCGCTGGTGTTGTTCGGAAAGCTGCCGTCGAAGGTCATGGTGTGGGCCTGCACGAAGGCCGAGCCTTCGCCCTTCTCGCAGAAGCCCAGGTCCTCGAACTGCATCATCACGATGACGGGGTAGTCGTCGTAGGTCTGCACGAAGTCGAGCGCGGCGGGCTGCACGCCAGCCTGCGCATAGAGGTCGTCGCGGTCCTTGCGCCAACCGCCCTGCACCATCACCGGGTCTTCGGCGTAGGCGTTGTGGCGCTCGATGGCGCCGCGGATCACGACGTGCGCCAGGCCCAGGTCGCGCGCACGCTCCTCGCTCATCACGAGAAACGCGTCGGCGCCGGCGCAGGGCATCACGCAGTCGAACAGGTGGATCGGGTCGGAGATGGGCCGCGCGGCCATGTACTCGTCGAGCGTGAGGCCCTTCTTGAACATGGCGTTCGGGTTGCCCAGCGCGTTGGTGCGCTGGTCCACGCAGATGCGGCCGAAGTCTTCGCGCGTGGCGCCGTAGGTGCGCATGTAGTTGGCGGTGATGAACGCGAAGATCGAGTTCGGGCCGCCCGAGCCGTAGGGGTAGCTGGCGTCGCGCGCGAAGTTGCTGAAGCTGCCCAGCGTCTGGCGAAAGGAGTCGACGTGGTTGGTGTCGGCGCCCACGCAGGCGACGATGTCGGCATCGCCCGCCTGCACCGCACGCGCGGCGCGGCGCAGGCACATCACGCCCGAGGCGCCGCCGGTGGGCATGTGGTCGAGCCAGCGCGGCGACAGGCCCAGGTGCTGCGTGACGCCCACGGCCGTGTCGGGCGCCAGCGAGAAGCTGCTCAGGCACAGGCCGTCGATCTGTTCCTTGGCCACGCCGCTGGCCTGCACCAGCGCGTCGATGGCCTGGCCGACGAACCAGTGCGCGGTGCGCGTGGAGTAGCGCACGTAGGGCACGGTGACGGGCACCGCGACCGCGACGCCTTCGTAAGAGAGCCGTCGCTTGGTCATGCCTGCCTCTTTTTCATGGAGCGCGTGTCGATGCAATGGCCCTGGCCCGGCAGCGACTGCGCCATCTCGCGCAGCTGGCCGCGCTGGATCTTCTGCGAGGGCGTGAGCGGCAGCGCGTCGACGAAGGCCACGTAGCCCGGCGCCTTGTAGTACGCCAGCTGCGCCAGCGCATGCTGGACGATGCTGGCCGCGACCGCTTCGCGCTGCGACGCATCGCTGCCGTCGCGCAGCACGATGCAGGCGAGCACCTCGTCGCCGCGCACCGCATCCGGCGTGGCGGCCACGGCCGAGGTCTTCACGGCCGGGTGCTGGTTGAGCACGCTCTCGACCTCGACGGCCGAGATGTTCTCGCCGCTGCGGCGGATCACGTTCTTCTTGCGGTCGACGAAGAAGAAGTTGCCGTCGGCGTCGCGGCGCACGAGGTCGCCGGTGTGGAACCAGCCGTCGGCCCAGGCTTCGCGCGTGGCGTCTTCGTCCTTCAGGTAGCCGGAGAAGAAGTAGCGGCGCGGGTCGGCGCCGGCCGAGCGCACCAGCAGTTCGCCGGGCATGTCGGTGCCCACGTCGCTGCCGTCCTCGCCCATGAGGCGGAGCTCGACGAAGTCTTCCTGCCGTCCGAAGCAGCTGGTGCCCACGAGGCGCGGCTCGCGGTTGGCCATGATGCAGGCGGCCGCGCCGGTCTCGGTCATGGCCCAGGCCTCGACCAGCGGGAAGCCGAAGCGCTCCTCGAAGGGCGCGTGGTTCTTGCGGTCGACACCGGCGCCGAAGCCCCAGCGGATCGCGTGGTCTCGGTCGGCCGCCGACGCGGGGGCCGACAGCAGCATCGCGGGCATCACGCCCAGGTAGTGGGCGATGGTCGCGCCGCTTTCCTTCGCGCTGGCCAGCCAGCTCTTCGGATGGAAGCGGTCGAGCTGCACGAGGCAGCCGCCTGCAATGAGCACGACCATGGTCGAGAACGCCATCGCGTTCATGTGGTTGAGCGGCAGCGGCGTGATCACGCGTTCGGCATCGGGGCGGATGCTGCACACGCCGTCCAGTGCGGCATACCACTCGCCGGCACGCAGGAAGTACGCGTTGCTCAGGATGCAGCCCTTGGGCCGGCCCGTGGTGCCCGAGGTGTAGAGCAGGCCGCATTCGGTGTCGGTGCCCACAGGCTCGCCAGCACGCGGCGCGGCGGTCTTCGCGGGCGGCACGGCGTCGTCGGGGCCCATGGTCTCGAAGGCCACACCGGCCTGCGCGGCGGCGGCCTGCAGGTCGGCGGCGCGCTCGGGCAGCGTGACGGCCAGGCCGATCTCGCTGTGGCCGATGAGGTAGACCAGCTCGGCCGAGCGCATCTCGGCGTTGATCGGCACCACGCTCGCGCCCAATGCGTTCAGCGCAAGCCAGTGGAAGATGAAGGCGGGCCGGTTCTCCAGCAGCAGGCCGACGCGGTGGCCGTGGCCGTAGCCGGCCTGTGCGTAGGCGGTGCGCAGCCGTTCGATTTCTGCGGCGGCTTCGCCCCAGCGGATGGCGCCGGCGGCGATGCCGTAGGCGGCGGCGGTCACCGATTCGGTGAAGAGGAATTCGGCCTGCGGGGTGCGCGCTGCAGTCGCGGCGAACACCTGGTGGACGGTGGCGTGGGTCATCGCGTCCTCAGATGAAGAGCTGCACGGCCGGAAGCGCCGCGTCGCAGTTGAGCAGGTCGACGCGCTTGAGCGTCATGCGCAGCGCGCCGTCCTGCACCGTGAGGTGGTGGAAGAAGGTGCCGACGTAGAACTGCAGCTCGTCGCCCTGCGACTCGGTGTAGTGGAATTCGGTGCGCACCACGAAGCGCTGGGCCTCGGCGTCGAAGGTCTCGACCACGGGCATCTGCAGCAGGTGGTGGCAGCGGCTTTGCGGCTGCTGCGAGAACGCGCGCGGGCTCTTCAGGCGCTCGATGCGCAGCTCGCGCAGCAGCTTGTCCTCGTACAGGTGCGAGGTGTGGTTCAGGCCGTCTTCCTGGTCGGGCACGAGCGGAATCCAGTAGAACGCGTCGTCGGTGAAGAGCGCGTTCCACGCCTCGTAGCGGCGGGTATCGAGCAGGCGCGCTTCGTTGACGACGAAATCGACGAGGTCCTGGCGGGTGATGTCGATGACGTTGGTGGTGGCCATTACATCGTCTCCGTCATGCGCTGCACCCAGCTGCGGTACTGGTTGCGCATGGGCAGCTCGTTGGTGCCGCCCGTGGTGATCTCGCCGCCCTTCAACTCCGATTCGTCGTAGTCGCGGTGCAGGCTCACCCACTCGTTGCCGCTGGCGTGCAGGCCGGCCTGCATGCCGCGGTAGGCCTGCAGGTCGTCGTGGCCCACCACCGAGAACGGCGAGTTGATGAGGCGGTTGTACATGGTGGTGCGCTGCAGCAGCTCGGGCGGCGCGCCCTTGAGGCGGAAGGTCCAGCTCTCGATGAGGGTCTTGTCGGCCGAGATGGGCTTGACCACGCGAATGGCCTGGATCGCGCCCTTGATCGTGAGGTTCGGGTAGTACACGGTGTTGTGCCGCGCCATGCCCAAAATCTGCGCCGTCTTCTCTTCGCCGTAGCGCGCCTTCATGGCGTCGTCGTACTCGGGGATCGCCTTGTACTTGCTGTGGATGCTGAAGTGCACGCCCGTGAAGCTGTGACCGTGGTCATACGTGCGGATGCCCATGTCCTCGAAGAACTTGTAGTCGGACATGAAGGGCACGAACTGCTCCACGGCCATGGGCTTGGGCTCGTCCTCGGGCTTGTCGGCCCACATGCGCTTGGCGGTGCCGGCCGACGACTCGTGCGCCACCATGGGGTGCATGGTGTCGTTGAGGTTCTCGACGAACATCTTCCAGTTGCACTGGTGCATGAAGCGCAGGCAGCCGCCGGCGATTTCGAGTTCGCCCTCGGGCGAGCGGTCGGCCATGTTGTCGATGGAGCTGAGCGAATCGCCGAAGTACGCGTCGAAGTCGGGGCCCGCGTCGTTGATCTTCACGAAGATGAAGCCGCGGTGGCTGCGCACGTGCTTCACCGGGGTGAGGCCCTTGCCCGACTCGCACTCGTGCAGCTGCGTGTGCTCGTAGCCGGTCTTCAGCGGAATGGCCAGCGGCGCGCCGTCGGTCTTGAAGGTCCAGGCGTGGTACGGGCAGCGAAAGAACTTGCCGGTGTTGCCGCAGGGCCCGTTCACCAGGCGCGAGCCCTTGTGGGCGCAGCGGTTCATCATGACGCGCACGCTGCCGTCGCTGTGGCGCACGACGATCAGCGGACGGCCCGCGATCTCGTTGGTGATCCAGTCGCCCGACTTCGGCAGCTGGCTCTCGTGGCCGACGTAGTTCCAGGTGTTGGCGAAGAAGTGCTCCTGCTCCAGCTCGAAAAGCTCCTGGCTGGTGTACAGGTCGCGGTGCACGCGGTCGTTCTGCACGAGCGCGCGAACGGCATCGGGGTTGTCTCGGTACGAAGGCATGGTTCTCCTGGCTCCTTCCTGGCTGGCTTTTCTCAGAGGTCGAGCACCAGGCGCGCACCCTTGGCGCGCGAGATGCAGATCTGCATGACGGTGCCTTCCGCCTTCTCGCGGGCGGTGAGCACGTAGTCGCGGTGGTCGATCTCGCCCTCGATCACGGGCACGGCGCACACGCCGCATTCGCCGCGCTTGCAATCGAACATCGGGTCGCAGCCGTGTTCGATGAGGCAGTCGAGGATGCTCTGGCCGACCGGCACGGTGAAGCGCTGGCCCGACTGGGCGAGTTCCACCTCGAAGGGCTGGTCGCCCTCCTCCACGACGGGTTCGGTGAAGAGCTCGAAGTGCACGCGGTCGTGTTCCCAGCCGCGGGCCTGGGTGCGGGCGAGCACGGCGTCGAGCATGACCTTGGGGCCGCACACGTAGAGGCGGTCGCCGGCGGACACGGCGTCGAGCAGCGCGTCGATGTCCAGCGGCGCGCCGGCCTCGGCGTCGGCGTGCACGCGCAGGTCCTCGCCCAGCAGCGCCTGCAGCTCGGGCAGGAAGGCCATCAGGTCGCGGCTGCGGCCGGCGTAGTGCATGCGCACGGCGGCGCCTTCGGCACGGCGGCGCGCGGCCATCGAGGCGAGCGGCGTGACGCCGATGCCGCCGGCCACCAGCACCGAGCCGCCCGGGCCGGTGTGCAGCGGAAAGTCGTTCTTCGGCGGCTCGATGGTGAGCACGCTGCCCTCGGCCAGCCCTTCGTGCATGAAGCGCGAGCCGCCGCGGCCTTCGGCTTCCTTGCGCACGGCGATCACGTAGTCGGTCGGGGCGTTGGTGGCGTTGCGCTCGGTGGCGAAGTTGATGAGCGAGTAGTGGCGCCAGTCGGTGGTGCCGTCGGCCAGCGTCACCTGCACGCGGATGTGCGCGCCGGCGGCGAAGCCGGGCAGCGCGCGGCCGTCTTCGGCGCGCAGGCGCAGCAGGCGGATCAGCGGGTTGAGGGCGCGCGCTTCGGCGACGCGAAGCTGGAGCGTGGGGGCGGTCATGGTTCGGGTCCCTTCAGGCCAAGGCGTGTTGCACCAGCGCGGCCTGCAGCTTGTGGCCGTGTTCGTCGGCGAGCGCCGCGTCGCGCAGTTCGCGCAGGGTGGCGGGCGCCAGCGCGGCACCTGCACGCTCGAACGCGCGCATCACGGTGTCGTAGTTGCGCAGGCCGCGCTCGTGCGTGTCGCTGTAGCCCTTGACCAGGCGCTGGCACTGGGCGAGTTCGACGGCGAGCGCGGGGTTGCGTGGCGCGGTGGCGGCGATGCGTTGCAGCCATTCCTCGATGCGGCGGTTTTCGTCGGCGTAGCGCATCGTCGAGCGGCGCCAGCCCTTGCAGGCCGCGACCATGCGCAGCATGAGGTAGCCGCGCAGCGAGCTGGTGCGGATCACACGGCCGTGCTGCGTGAAGCGCTCGACGATCTTCTTGGGCACCGGGGAGTGCATGAGCCAGCGGCCGAGGCCGCCGGGCAGCGTCTCGCAGATTTCCTGCAGGCGCGGGTGCATGTACTCGTGGATGGCGAGCAGCTGGCCTGGCTGCACGCCGGCCTCGCCGTGCACGCGCTCGAAGCGGGTCGCGCGGGTCTTCAGGGCGGCGACGCGGGCCGTGTCTTCGTAGGACATCCACAGCGCCAGGTGGCGCGCGGTTTCGCGCAGCAGGCGGTGGGCGTCGTCGGGCAACTTGGCAACGGCGGCCATGCGGTCGAGGTACAGGCCGGCGTAGGCCAGGTCCTGGTAGTCGATGAGGCGGCGCACGCCTTCGAGCAGGAATTCGTGCGCGGGCAGCGGAAAGTCGCGCTGCACGCGCTCGACCAATGCGCGCACGGCCGGATGGCGCGGTTGCGGTGCGGGCGTGGCGGCCGGTGCCACCTTGGCGGGTTCGCCGTCGTCGCCATCCTGTGCGCGATCGAATGCTGCACCGAAGGCCTTGAGGCTGGGCTTCACGCCCACGCCGCCGCGCTCGATGGTGGCTTCGAACTGCGCGCGGCCGAACGGCAGCACGCCCGAGCCGGCGAGCGTGCCGAACAGCACGGCGCTGATCACGCTGCCCGAGGCTTCGGCGGCCTGCGCCATGTCGAAGCGGATGAAGCGCTTGGCGGCGCGCGCGGTGTGGGCGAGCAGCTGGTCGCTGTCGACACGGCCGTCGCCCATGGCGCTCTTTTCGGCGATGGAGAAGACGCGGTGCGTGGAGGCGATGAGCGTGGTGCGGTCGCGCGTGACCAGCCCGCGCTGCACCGCGCGGCCGGCTTCCATGAGCTCGGAAGCGAGCACCACGTCGACGTCGCCCGGCAGCGGCATCAGCGCGAGCACGGGGCGCCCGCCGTCGGCGTGGGCCTGCGCATCGGGGTACAGCTCGACGTAGTAGATGGTCGCGCCGGTGCGCTGGGCCACGCCCGGCACGGAGGTGGTCTGGGCGACGTAGCCGTTGGCCTCGCCCATGTCGACGATCCAGTCGGCGAGCACGCCGCCGCCCTCCCCGCCCATGGCGAGGATGGCGATCTTTATCGGTTGAACCTTGTTCGTCATGGCGTCAGAAGGCATAGGCGTCACGGCGGCGCGCATCGCCGCGCTGCATCCAGCCGATGACGGCGGTGCGCACGCGCTGGCGGAAGCGGTCCCAGGCGGTCGGGTTGCTCACGACCTGCGCCTTGTAGAACGAGGGGCACAGCACGGCAGCGTGCGAGACGTCGCCGCAGTTGCCGCAGCCCACGCAGCTGTCGAGCACGGTGGCGACGGGGTCGATGCGCAGCGGGTCGGGGTTGGGCTTGATCGAGAGCGACGGGCAGCCCGACAGGCGGATGCACGAGTGGTCGCCGGTGCAGGTGTCGGCATCGACGCCGAACTTGTCGCGCACCATGCGCTTGCCGTCGGCGATGGCCTTGCGCACCAGCGGCTTCTCGCGCCGCTGCTTGTTGAGCATGCACTCCGACTGCGCGATGAGGACCTTGGGGCCCTTCTTGGTCGTGGTGAGTGCGTCTTTGAGCGCATCGCGCATGCCGGCGACGTCGTAGGTGCGGCGCATCGTCTTCACCCATTCGACGCCCACACCGCGCACGGCGCGCTCGATCTCGTGGCCGGTGCTGCGCGTCTTGTTGACGGCGGTCGACGAGAGGATGTCCTGCCCGCCCGTGGCCGAGGTGTAGTTGTTGTCGACGATGATGGTGAGGTTGTCGCTCTTGTTGAAGACCGCGTTGGCCACGCCGCTCGTCAGGCCGTTGTGCCAGAAGCCGCCGTCGCCCATCATCGAGATCGCGCGCTTGCCCGCGGGCGCGTTGAGTGCCGAAGCGCCCGCACCGCCGAGGCCGTAGCCCATCGTCGTGTTGCCGATGTTGAAGGGCGGCAGGATCGAGAACAGGTGGCAGCCGATGTCGGCGCTCACGTGGTGCGCACCGAGTTCGCGCTCGACCAGCTTCATGGCACTGAAGATCGGGCGCTCGGGGCAGCCGGTGCAAAAGCCCGGTGGACGCGAATGCACCACGTCGCCAAGTGCGCTCGACGGCTCAGCGGGTTCAGGCGCGGCATCGACGCCGATGGCCGCCACTTCCTTCAGCGGAATCACCTTGCGCACCGGTACGGGCACGGGCAGCGGCGCGAGGCGTTCGTAGCGCTCGCAGAAGGTGCGCGTGCCCTTGAGCAGTTCGAGCGTCGTGTATTCGCCGGCCACGGGCAGCATGTCCTTGCCGTGCAGCGCGGTGGTGGAGCCGGCCTGGCGCAGGATGGTCGCGAGGTTCTGCTCGACGAAGTTGGGCTGGCCTTCTTCCACGATGAGCACGGCGCGCTTGCCTTCGCAGAAGCGGATGACCTCACTCTCGATGACGGGATAGGCCACGTTCATCACGTACAGCGGCACGCGGGTCTCGCCGTACACGTCGGCCAGGCCCAGGCGTTCGAGCGCACGCAGCAGCGTGTTGTAGCTGCCGCCCTGCACGATGATGCCGATGTCGTCGGCGTCTTCGGAGAAGAACTCGTTGAGCTGGCGCTCCTCGATGAAGCGCACGGCGGCGGGCCAGCGGTCCTTCACCTTCTCTTGCTCGTGCACGAAGCTCGCGGGCGGCAGCACGATGCGGCTGACGTCGCGCTGCGGGTTCTCCAGCGCCTCTTTCAGCGTGAACTTGGCGCGCTTGTTGTCGCCGGCGATGAAGTGGCCGTGCACATGGCAGGCGCGGATGCGCAGCTGCAGCATCACGGGCGTGTTGCTGGCCTCGGAGAGGTCGAAGCCGGTCTTCACCGCATCGACGATGCTCGGCAGGTTGGGCCGCGGATCGAGCAGCCAGATCTGCGACTTCATGGCGAACGCATGGCTGCGCTCCTGCATGATCGACGAGCCTTCGCCGTAGTCCTCGCCCACGATGATGAGCGCGCCACCGGTGACGCCGCCCGAGGCCAGGTTGGCCAGTGCATCGGACGCCACGTTGGTGCCCACGGTCGCCTTGAAGGTGACAGCGCCGCGCAGCGGGTAGTTGACGGAGGCGGCCAGCGTGGCAGCGGCGGTGGCTTCGCTGGCGCTGTTCTCGAAGCGGATGCCGTGGTCGGCCAGGATGTCCTGCGCATCGGCCAGCACGTCCATCAGGTGCGAGATGGGCGCGCCCTGGTAGCCCGCCACATACGACACCCCCGACTCCAGCAGGGCCTTGGTGACGGCCAGAATGCCTTCGCCGCGGAACACTTCTCCACCAGTAAGTCTCAGCTTCTTGACTTCTTCGACGAACGAACGCTCAGCCATGGATGTCCTTCTTCTTTCTCGTGGGAGGATGCGGCCCCGGGGTCACATCACGGTTCCTATAATGTTTAGAAATGAATGTATCCACAATCATGAATTACCCTAGCCATGCAATCCGCATGCCTGCGGCAAACAGGAGGCGCCTTCATGTCTGAACCGCTCAAGGAAACGCATCGCTTCGTCGATGACTACCTGCCCGCGCTGCTCGCGCAGGCCAGCCAGCTCATCTCTTCGGAGTTCCACGAGGTGGCGCGGCAGCAGGGCTTCTCGGTGTCGGAGTGGCGCGTGATGGCATCGCTGGCGGGCAGCGACGCGGTCAGCATCGGCCAGCTCGCGCAGGTGACGGTGACCAAGCAGCCGACGGTGACGCGGCTGCTCGACCGCATGGAAGCGCGCGGCCAGGTCGAGCGCCTGCCCCATGAAAGTGATCGCCGCATCACGCTGGTGCGCATCACGCCCGCTGGGCTGAAGGCGGTAGAGCACCTGATGGAACTGGCGCGCGAACACGAGCGCCGCGTGCTCGAACCGTTCGGGCTGCGACGCGCCGAAGAGCTCAAGCAGACGCTGCGGCAGATGATCGACCTGCATGTGCATGTGCCGGTCGAGGTGCCGGACGAAGACTGAAGCGTGCGGCCTGACTAAGGCACGAGCACCGCGCGGCCGCGATGGCCGCGTTGGGCGATCCAGTCGAGTGCCCGAGCGGCATCGGCGAGCGCGAAGGGCTGCACGTCGAGGTGCAGGCGGCCGTCGGCCAGCCTCGCAAGCAACTCTGGAGCGGCTGCGCGGCCTGTGGCTTCGCGCCGGAACATGTTGAGCGGCAGCAGCGCCACGTCGCGCTGCAGGAAGTGCGCGATGTCCAGGTGCAGCGTTGGGCCAGCCGTGTAGCCGACCAGCACGGCGCGGCCACCGGGGCGCATGGCCGGCAAGGCCGCCGCGAGCACGTCGCCGCCGACGGTGTCGATGAGCAGGTCGGCGCTGGCGGCTTCAGGCGGTGCGGCTTTCGGATCGACAGGCGTTGCGGTGCAGCCTGCATCGCGTGCCAGCTGCATCACCAGCGAACCCACTGCGCCGCTTGCGCCCGTCACCAACACTTGCTCTCCAGACTGCAATCGGGCGACGTCATGCAAGGCGACCCACGCCGATGTGGTGGGCGAGAAGAACGCTGCGCCGAGCGTCATCGACACGGCATCTGGCAACACACCAAGTGCGTCGTCAGGCGCATCGATCAGCTCGCACCACGTGCCGTCGAACAGCGTGCCCAAGCCGCTGCCACGCAACCACACGCGTTGCCCCTCGGCATATCGCTCGCTCGCGACGACAACGCCCGCGGCTTCCACGCCCGGCGTGTACGGCAGCGGCGGATGCCGCAAAAACCGGCCTTGCCACACGGTGCGGTCGATGTGGCCGACGGTCGCGGCCTGCATGCGCACGAGGGTGCGACCGGGTCGCGCCACAGGGTCGGCCACGTCGTCGAGCACCGGCGCGGCATCGAAGCCATGGATGCGAACGGCCTTCATGGCCGCGTCGCCAGAAAGTCGAGCACCGTGCGCGCGAAGGCCTCGGGCATCTGATCCGGCAAGGGCACCATGCCGCCGTCGATGTCGACGATGCGCGCCTGCGGCAGCTGATGCTGCAGCTCCGCCGCATGCGGCGCGGCGAAAGGGTCGAGCGTGGCGCGCACGATGAGCGTCGGCTGCGTCACGCGGCCGATGCGCTCTTCCATGCGGTACGAGGCCACGGCGCGGTGCCCTTCTTCGACACGGTGGCCGACCTTCATCGCATCGCGCACGAAGGCCTCGAGCAGGTCGGGACGTCCCGGCGGATAGAAGGCCTGCCGCTTCTGCCACAGCGCGGCGAGGTGGCTGCCGTCGTCGCTGGGTGCCACCTCGTCGATGGGCGGACGCTGCGCGCGGGCGCGGCGAAACACCTCGTCGGTGTATGGCGTGGACGAAAGCACGAGGCTGCGCACATGCTCGGGAAACGCCGCGGCCAGCTCGATCGCGATCACGCCGCCAGTGTGGTGCCCCACCACGTCGGCCTGCGCGATGCCGAGCGCATCGAGCAGCTCGCACGCCACGCGCGCCCACTGCGCAATGCTCGCGGGCACGCGGCCGTCGGCCGAGTCGCCGAAGCCCGCCGTGTCCATGGCGATGGCGCGGTAGCCCGCGCCGGCGATCAGCGGCAGCACCTCGCGGTACTCGGCCCAGCTGCGCGGCGACTGGTGCAGCAGCAGCACGGCCGGCGCCTGCGCGTCGCCGCACATGGCGTGGTGCACCTGCCCCACCGACAGGTCGGCGAAGGCGTGGCGGATCGTCATGACAGCGTCTCGTCGGCCGGTGCGCGCCACAGGCCCGCGTGCTTGAGTTCTCCGAGCGTGCGCGAGAGCACGTCGCGCCGGTAGGCAGCGGTGTCGCGGCCCGCGTAGTCGTAGAAGCCGCTGCCGCTCTTCAGGCCCAGCCGCCCCTCCTCGACCATGCGTCCGACGATGGCCGGCGCGGTGTAGCGGCCCGCGTCGAGCGAGGCCGACATCTCGCGGCTCGCGTGGTGCAGGATGTCGCAGCCGCCGAAGTCGATGAACTCGACCACACCGAGTGCCGCGAAGCGCAGGCCCAGGCCGTAGCGCGTGGCCTTGTCGATTTCTTCCGCTGTGGCAGCGCCTTCTTCGATCATGCGGGCCGCCTCGTTCATCACGAGCGCCTGCAGGCGCGGCACGATGTAGCCCGGCGACGCGCCGCAGACCACGGGCAGCTTGCCGATGGCCTCCATCAGTGCCTTCGTGCGCGCGAGCACGCCGGCGTCGGTGCCGGGGTGGCAACTCAGTTCGACCACGGGGATCACGTAGGCCGGGTTGAGCCAGTGCATGTTCAGGAAGCGCTCGGGCCGGCGCACCAGCGCGGCCAGCTGCGTCACGAGGATGCTGCTGGTGGTCGAGGTGAGGATCGCGTCGTCGCGGCAATGGCGGTTGAGCTGCTCGAAGGCCTCGCGCTTGGCGTCCATGGTTTCGGGCACGCCTTCGAACACCAGCTCGGCGGCGGCCAATGCGCATGGTGCTCCTGCTGCATTCACGAAGTCCACGCGCGCGGCGATGCGTTCGACCTGCGAGGCATCGATCACACCGAGCTGTGCAAGGCCTGAGAGGCTCGCAGTGATTTCCGCTTGCGCCTCGTCGCGCAGGCGCTGCCACGCCTCGGGCGCGCGCGGGCGCAGGTCGATCAGCGCGATGCGGTGGCCCGCATAGGCGAACGCGATGGCGATGCCGCGCCCCATGCGGCCGGCGCCCACGGCGGCAAAGCGCGGCGGCGCGGGCTCATTCGCCATCGTGCAGCCTCTGCTTGAGCTGGGTCGCACTCAGGCTGGCCAGGCCCAGGCTTTCGAAGGTGCGCGGGCCCTGGCGCAGGTCGCGCCCGAGGAAGCCACCGACGATGGCCAGCAGGCCGTGGGCGATGGGCGCATCCACGCCCGCATGGCGCGCGGCCGAGGCCAGGAAGGCCAGGCCGAGTTCGGTGTCTTCGGTGATGTAGCGGTGCGTGTGCAGGTCGATGTTCTCGCGCCAGTCGCCCGACTTGACGAGCTGCTTGTGCGCGTCGCCGTACATCCACTGGTCGTTGTTGTAGTGGTCGGCCAGCGGATAGTGCGGCGCGCCCTGCCCGAAAGCCTCGCGCACGGCCATGCGCTCGCGGTCGAGCCGGTCGGTCACGTCTCGCACGGCACGCTGCGTGCCTTCGTTGTGGATGTCCCAGCGCTCGAAGTGCTGCAGCGGCGCGGCGTTCATCACCATCAGCGGCGGGTGGATGACGGGGCCGGCGTTCATCAGCGCGCCCGAGAGCGCGTCGCCGCAGCCGTGCACGGCCGGGTAGGCGCGGCGGATCACCTCGATGGCCTGCGCCTCCTTGCGCGCCGGGTAGACGCCGGTCGGCAGGCGGATCGCGCGGATGGTGACATTGACTTCGCGCTCGCCGTGCTTGCGCGCAAGGTACGGCAAGGTGCCGGTCTCGGCCCAGGCCACGTCGGCGCGGTTGCCGGCGGCCTTCACCACCTGCGCCATCACGTAGCTGCCGAAGGTGCCCGGCGGCAGGAACACGACCTGGCCGTCGACCAGGTGCGGTGCCATGGCCAGCGCGATGTCGTGCTGGGCGATGGCGGGCGTGGGAATGACGATGAGTTCGGCGCCCTTCAGCGCGGCGCCGATGTCGGCGGTGGCCAGCGCGATGGGCACCTCGCGCGCACCGGCGGCGTCTTTGAGCGTGATCGCGCCGGCCTGCACGACGGGTTCGAGCGCGGCGGCGTCGCGGCGCCACAGGCGCACTTCATGACCGGTTTCAGACAGGTCCGCGGCGGCCGCATAGGCGCCGTGGCCACCCCCAAGAATCGCAATTTTCATGATCGAAAGTCGAGAACAGGTGTCGATGAACCGGCAGCCGCGAACGGACCGGGGAGAAGCAATGCGCCATTACATTACTTTTCATCGATTCAGGTGTCAATCAACTTCATGAGCGCCGGACTGCTCGGAAACCCGACAACGAAAAAGCCCGCGTTCGTGAGAAGCGCGGGCTTTTTGAGGGGGAAGCGGCCCTTTTCAGGGCCGCTTGCGGGGACGATCAGCGGCTGGGCTTGAACGCGCGCTTTTGCGCGTCACGGGGCACGAACACCTTGCCCGGGCCACCGTGGCCGGCGCCGTTGCCGCGCGGTGCGAAACCTTCGCGGGGTGCAAAGCCTTCACGGGGTGCGAAACCGCCGTCGCCGCGACCGCCGCCATGGCCGTGGCCGCCGCGCGGGGCGCTGTCGCCCCAGCCCGGCTTGCGACCGTAGCCGCCGCCATTGCCGCCTTCGTCACGGCCGCCGCCGAAGCCGGCGTTCTGGCCGCCCTGGAAGCCGCGCGGGCCTTGGCCCTGGGCCGGGCCGCGCGAATTGCGGTCGTTGAAGCCGCTGGCGCCGGCATAGCCGCCACCGTTGTTGTTGTTGCCGCGGTAGCCACCGCCGCCGCCCGCACCGCCATTGCCGAACTTGCGATCGCGCGAGAAGTTGTCGCCACGGCCACCGCGGTACTCGCCCATCGGGGGACGCGATTGCGGCATGCGCTGTTGCGGCTCGAGGCCGGCCACCACTTCCGCCTTGAACTGCTGGCGGCTGTAGTGCTCGATGTCCATGATCTTGCGGCGATCGCGGAACTCGGCGAACGTGATGGCCAGGCCATCGCGGCCGGCACGGCCGGTGCGGCCGATGCGGTGGGTGTAGTCCTCGGCCTTCATCGGCAGGCCGAAGTTGAAGACGTGGGTGATGGTCGGCACGTCGATGCCGCGGGCGGCAACGTCGGTGGCCACCAGGATCTGCACCTGGCCCTGGCGCAGTGCCATCAGGCGGCGGTTGCGCAGGCCCTGGCTCAGGGCGCCGTGCAGCGCGACGGCGCTGAAGCCTTCTTGCTGCAGGTCGTTGGCGAGGCCGTCGCACTCGACTTGCGTGCTGGCGAACACGATCGCCTGGTTGATGCTGGTGTCGCGCAGCCAGTGGTCGAGCAGCTTGCGCTTGTGCTGGCTGTTGTCAGCCCAGTACAGCGACTGCTTGATGTTGGCGTGCTTTTCTTGCGGGCTGTCGATGGTGATGCGCTGCGGCTCGCGCATGACGCGCTGGGCCAGCTGCTGGATGCGCGGCGCGAAGGTGGCGCTGAACATCATGGTCTGCTGGCGCTCGATGGTGAGCTGGTTGACTTCAGCCAGGTCGTCGGCAAAGCCGAGGTCGAGCATACGGTCGGCTTCGTCGACGACCAGGAACTTGACTTGGTCGAGCTTGAGCTGCTGCGAGCGCTGCAGGTCGAGCAGGCGGCCCGGCGTGGCGACCACGAGGTCGGCGTTCTGCAGCTTGGCGATCTGCAGCTGGTAAGGCATGCCGCCCACCACGTTGGCAACGCGCAGGCCGCGGCAATGACGCACCAGTTCGATGGCGTCGTGTGCAACCTGCTGCGCGAGTTCGCGCGTCGGGCACAGGATCAGGGCGCCGGGGGTGGCGGCCTTGAAATGACGGGCGTTGGTCGGGTCCTTGCGCTTGGGCTTCTTGAGCGGCGCTTCGCCACGGGCAGCGGCTTCAGCGGCCAAGCGCTGGAACTCGGCCTTGGCTTCGGCTTCGGCTTCGGCCTGGCGCTTGATCAGCGTGTGCAGCACGGGCAGCAGGAAGGCGGCGGTCTTGCCCGAACCGGTCTGGCTCGAGACCATCAGGTCGACGAAGCGGGCCGAACCGGCTTCGCCCATGGCGATCGGCACGACCTTTTCCTGCACGGTGGTCGGCTGGGTGAAACCCATGTCGGCCACGGCGGCGATCAGTTCGGGGGCGAGGCCCAGCTTGATGAAACCGTTGGGCGCGGCAGGCGCTTCGGCTTCGGCGGCCTCGGGGGCTGCGGCGTCCAGTGCGTCGAGGATCGGGGCCTCGGACACGGTGTCCGCGACAGCGGTGAATTCGTTATGGGTAGCGGATTGCACAGGCGCGAGTTCGCCCTGCGCTTCAAAAGCGTCGGTCATGAATATCAATCTCAAACGCGAGCGCTGCCGTAGGCGGCGCCCCGTTGGTGGTTAAAAACATCAACCATCCAACGACATTCAACTTCCGGCTTTCGTCGGAGGCTGCGGCCCTTTTTGATCAGCGAATGCGATCGGGCGCGGTGTGCAAGATAGGGAGATGCGAGAGACGCTGATCTGTGTCCAAAGACGCGTTCAAATCAGCGAAGCCTGCGATTATGGCACGGCTTCGGGTTTTTACCTAATTGTTGTCAATCCACCAAGCGCAGGAAGGTTTCCCGGTAGTGCGCGAGCTCCTCGATGGACTCGTGCACGTCGGCCAGCGCGGTGTGCGCCTGCTGCTTCTTGAAGGCGGTGTAGGCCGTCGGCTTCCAGCGCTTGGCCAGCTCCTTGAGGGTGCTGACGTCGAGGTTGCGGTAATGGAAGTACGCCTCGAGCTTGGGCATGAACTTGACCAGGAAGCGCCGGTCCTGCCCGATGGTGTTGCCGCACATCGGCGAGCCGCTCCTGGGGATGTACTTGGCGATGAATTCGA
Organism: Variovorax sp. GW531-E2; assembly: GCF_059423125.1. NCBI lineage: Bacteria > Pseudomonadati > Pseudomonadota > Betaproteobacteria > Burkholderiales > Comamonadaceae > Variovorax > Variovorax sp. GW531-E2. The sequence continues at coordinate 186,467 of NZ_JBWKXQ010000006.1, forward strand.
GCAGCTGCTGCTCGGCCGCGGCTTCGTCCAGCGTGGAGGCCTTCACCTTGTCGATCAGGCCGCTGCGGCCGTGGGTGCCCTTGTTCCAGGCGTCCATGGCGTCGAGCACGGCGTCGCTCTGGTGGATGACGAGCACGGGGCCGTCGATGCGGGGTGTGAGGTCGGGGCCGGTGACGACCACGGCGATCTCGAGCAGGCGCTCTTTCTCGGGGTCGAGGCCGCTCATTTCGCAGTCCAGCCAGACCAGGTTCTGGTCGCTTTTCTTCAGGGTGGGGG